>NZ_BAAAKW010000035.1:0-103120 GCF_039527955.1 Rhodoglobus aureus
CATCAAATGTCGGTATTGTGCGGTCAAGGAAGTGCAACCCTTCTCGGAGTGATCTCAATAACCACAACTTAGAAGGTGTTGCACTTCCGACTAGAACCCGGGGACGAAGTAGCGAAGCGCCCACAGCGCGTAAGCTGAAGGGCTATGTCCGCTTCCGAGGTCCACTCCGCCAGCACCGCAGCACCGCTGCCTGCTGGCGTAGCGATAACGTTCCCGCCTGAGCTGCCCGTCAGCCAGCGCCGGGATGACATTGCGAAGGCCATCCGCGAAAACCAGGTGGTGATCATTGCGGGGGCCACCGGTAGCGGAAAGACCACCCAGCTGCCCAAGATTCTGCTGGAACTGGGCAAGACATCCATTGGCCACACCCAGCCTCGTAGGATTGCTGCCCGCACTGTTGCGGAGCGCATTGCCGAAGAACTCGGCAGCGAGCTTGGCGACGTCGTCGGATATCAGGTGCGGTTCACCGACCGCGTGGGCAAAAACACCCGCGTGAAGTTGATGACCGACGGCATTCTGCTGAACGAAATTCACCGCGACCGCGACCTCACAAAATACGACGCGATCATCATCGACGAGGCCCACGAACGCAGCCTCACCGTCGACTTTCTGCTCGGCTACCTCAAGCAACTTCGCGCACGTCGCCCCGATCTCAGCATCATCATCACGAGTGCCACGATCGACCCCGAAAGCTTCTCGAAGCACTTCGATGGCGCGCCCATCATTGAGGTGTCTGGTCGCACCTTCCCCGTCGAGATCCGGTACCGTCCGCTCGTCGCCGAAGATGTGTCTTCTGAACAGCTTGAGGCTGAGGATGCCGAAGAAGCAGCCGCGAACCGCGTCGACCGCGACTACCTCGAAGGCATCAACGACGCCCTCGACGAACTGGCTCGCGAGAGCGATGGCGACGTGCTCGTGTTTCTCTCTGGTGAGACCGAGATTCGGGATGCCGAAGAGGCGATCCGCGGACGCATCAACGGTGGCGCCCTGCCCGAAGGCACCGAGGTGCTTCCGCTGTACGGGCGCCTGAGCTCCGCCGAGCAGCACCGAGTGTTCGAGTCTCGCCGCACGCCAGGCACACGTCGCAGAATTGTGCTCGCCACCAACGTCGCCGAAACCAGCCTGACGGTACCCGGCATCCGCTACGTCATCGATGCCGGAACCGCACGCATCAGTCGCTACAGCACGCGCGCCAAAATTCAGCGCCTGCCGATCGAGGCCATCAGCCAAGCCAGCGCGAACCAGCGCTCGGGCCGCTCGGGACGAACGAGTGACGGAATCGCGATCCGCCTCTACTCCGATGAAGACTTCGCTGCGCGCCCCGAGTTCATGGAACCCGAGATTCTGCGCACCAACCTTGCCGCCGTTATCTTGCAGATGATCTCGCTTGGCCTCGGCAACATCGCCGAGTTTCCGTTCTTGCAGCCGCCAGACTCTCGCGGCATCAAAGACGGCCTCGACCTGCTCACCGAACTCGGCGCCGTCGAGAACGCGATGGTCGGCCAGACCAAAGCCGGACACAAATCGGCCGGTGCGAATGCGGCAGGCGTCGCTAACGGTTCGAACGGACCGGGAGCAGTCGGCGGCAACGGCGCCAAAGATGCCACCCCGCGCATCACCCGCATTGGCAAGCAACTCAGCCAACTGCCGATCAACCCTCGCCTTGCGCGCATGGTCATCGAATCCAAACAGCACAGCACCACCCGCGAAGTCATGGCGGTTGTCGCCGGGCTGAGCATTCAAGACCCCCGCGAACGCCCCCTCGACAAACGCCCGCAAGCCGACCAACAGCACGCACGCTTCGTCGATCCCACGAGCGACTTTCTCACCCTGCTCAATCTCTGGAACTATCTCGAAGAGAAGCAGAAAGAACTCTCGGGCAATCAGTTTCGTCGTATGTGTAAAAACGAATATCTCAACTATTTGCGGGTGCGCGAATGGCACGATGTCTACCGCCAGTTGAGCCGAATGGCCAAGCCACTCGGTCTCGTCATCGGCGACGCGCACTCGAACCCTGACGGCATCCACCGCTCACTGCTTGCCGGGTTGCTCAGCCACATCGGCCTCAAGGATGCAGCCAAGCGCGACTACATTGGCGCCCGCCAGACCCGGTTCGTCATCTTCCCCGGCTCGGCTCTCGCCAAGAAACAACCCAACGCCATTATGAGCGCCGAACTCGTCGAAACGAGTCGACTCTTCGCCCGCATGAATGCGTCGATTGATCCGGTGTGGGCCGAGAAGCTTGCCGGCGATCTTGTGAAACGCAGCTACTCCGAACCACACTGGGAGAAAAAGCAGGGCGCGGCAGTCGCATTCGAACGAGTGACGCTCTATGGAGTGACGCTCGCCGCCCGTCGGCGCATCCAGTTCTCCCGTGTTGATCTTCCGGCCGCCCGCGAACTATTCATTCGCCACGCACTCGTCGAGGGAGAAGACGATCTCACCAAGCGCGACAAACGCGTGTGGGGTTTTGACGCCAGCAACCGGGCGCTGCGGCGCGACCTCGAACAGCTCGAAGAACGCAGCCGTCGCCGCGACATCTTGCACGACGACGAAACAATTTTCGAGTTCTACGACAAGCGCGTGCCCGCCACCGTCGCCTCCGTGCGTGACTTTGAGGGCTGGTGGAAGAAAGCCCGCCACGACTCCCCCGACCTGCTCACCCTCACAACCACCGACCTCATTGAGAACGCGGATGATGCCGAAGTTGACGACACCAAGTTTCCCACGACGTGGGTGCGTGGCGACCAAACTCTGAGCCTCAGCTACCGCTTCGAGCCGGGCACCGACGATGACGGTGTGACCGTTGCTGTTCCGCTGCCACTACTCGCCGGGCTGCGCCCCGAAGGTTTCGACTGGCAGGTTCCCGGACTGCGCGACGAACTCGTAACCGCGCTGATTAAGTCGTTGCCGAAACCGATTCGCCGCAACGTTGTTCCGGCCGCCGACTGGGCTCGCCGCCTGCTCGAGGCTGCTCCCGACGATCCGGCGACTGTCGCCTTTGAGGACGGCGCCGGGCTGACCGAATTCTTGGCGAAAGAGATCGCTCGGCTGACGTACGCCACCGTGTCGACATCCGACTTCGACCTCGACCGTGTGCCCGGGCATTTGAAGGTCACGTTCGCGGTGATTGATGAGAGCGGCAAGAAGGTGGGCGCCAACAAGTCGTTGCGTAGCCTGCAAGCGAGCCTGAAACCGGTCGCCCGTGAGAGTGTTGCGCGTGCTGTTGAGGGCGCCGCTCACAGTTCCGCTGAACAGCCGGCCAATACCCTCGAACGTTCCGGAATCACGAGCTGGGATTTCGGTGAGCTCGACCGGACTCGCGACACCAAGCACGGCGGCAACACCATCCGCGCCTACCCTGCGCTCGTGGATGACGGCGACTCGGTCTCCATTCGCCTCATGTCGACCCCGTACGATCAGTACATCACCCACAAAGGCGGTGTGCGTCGCCTGCTGCTGTTAGCGATTCCGTCACCGCTCGGGTACATCAATGAACACCTCACCGGCAACGAAAAACTCGTACTCGCCCAGAGCCCGTATCGCTCAACGAATGCTCTCTTCGATGACTGCCTGCGCGCGTGCATTGACTCCGTGATGGGCGAGCGCGAAGTGTTCTCACAGAGCGAGTTCGAGGCGCTGCGCAAGGAGATCTCGGCAGGGCTGGTCGACTCGCTATTCACGACCGTCTCGCTCGTGGCATCCATTGTTTCTGGCGTCCGCTTGGCCGACAAAGCAATACGTGCCGCAACAAGCATGCATCTTCTTGCACCCCTGGGCGATGCGCGTGAACAGCTCGATTCGCTCGTGTACCCAGGCTTCGTTTCGGCCACCGGGCTCACCCAGTTGCGACGCCTGCCCGTCTACCTCAAAGGCATTGAACACCGCGTGACGAAACTCACCGAGAATCCAGGCAAAGACCGCGGATGGATGTCAGAAGTCGAGCTAGCCACCCGTCGCTATAAGGATGCCGGCGGCACGCTCCCGCTCGAAACCCACCCCGAACCGCAGATCGCTCGCGCCCGGTGGATGCTCGAAGAACTGCGCCTGAGCCTCTTCGCCCAGCACTTGGGAACCGCCGAATCGGTCAGCGTGCAACGCATCGCAAAAGTGCTCGCCTCCTAGCTCACCTGTTTTCTGCGGTACCCAGCCCACACCGGGTATCCTTGAGGCTGCGAGTGGCACGAGAATGTCGCCTCTCTTCTGAAAGAAAGCAGCTACCGCGTGTCCGAAAGCAACACCAACCGCCCAACCACCCACGATGTTTCCGCAGAGATTGCACGCTCGTGGCTTCTGGTTGCGGCGACTCGCCCTGAAGAATTCGATCGTGCCGAACAGTCACGTGCCGACCAGATCATTCTCGACGTCGAAGACGCTGTTGACCCGCGTCTCAAGTCGTCCGCTCGTGACGCCGTTGTCTCATGGTTGAGCAATGGCGGCAGCGGTTGGGTGCGCATCAACGACCGCACTTCTGATTTCTGGTCAGATGACGTGGATGCTCTCGCCGGGCTCCCTGGCCTGCGCGGTGTCATGCTCGCTAAAGCTGAGGCAGCAGCTCACGTCTCCGAAACTTTTGACCGCCTCAAGGGAATCACGCCCGTGATCGCCCTCGTCGAGTCCGCACTCGGCATCGAGGAAGCGGTATCTATTGCTCGGGCCCGCGGAACGTACCGGCTCGCTTTCGGCAGCGGCGATTACCGTCGCGACACGGGCACCAGCTCCGACGACCTCGCGATGGCCTACCCTCGTTCGCGCCTGGTTATTGCCAGCCGCGTCGGAAACCTGCCCGGCCCCATCGACGGTCCAACGGTCGGCACAAGCCACCCCGTTCTGCGCGAGCAGGGCAGCATGGCTGTTTCTCTCGGCATGACCGGAAAACTGTGCCTCGACCTCGAGCAGCTGCCGACCATCAACGAAGTGATCAGCCCCACTCGCTCAGATGTTGCCTGGGCTCGCGAGTTCTTAGAAGACTTCGAAGCTCGTGGCCGCGTCATCCGCGACGGCAGCGACCTGCCCCGCCTGGGCCGCGCCCAGAAGATCGACAAGCTCGCTCGTGCGTTTGGTGTTGAACCGGCCTAGTCTTGACGCATGACAACGGCAGTCATCGTTGATGCGATTCGCACGCCTTCGGGCCGAGGTAAACCAGGCGGAGCACTCTCACAAGAGAACCCGGTCGATTTGCTCGCGACGGTTCTGCGTGGGCTGCTCAGCCGGCACGACCTCGATCCGGCCACCATTGATGATGTGATGGGCGGCTGCGTCACCCAATCTGGTCAGCAGGCCGTGAATGTGACGCGCAACGCTGTGCTCGCGGCAGGATTGCCCGAGTCAGTGCCAGCGACAACGATTGATCGCCAGTGTGGGTCAAGCCAGCAGGCGGCCCACTTCGCAGCCCAGTCGGTGATGGCCGGGGTCAACGATGTCGTAATCGCGTGTGGTGTTGAGCTGATGAGTTCGCACCCCATCGGGCAGGCAACGCTTGGTCAGAGCACGATGAGCCCGTTGCTGCGCGAACGCTACCCCGAAGGTCTCGTCAATCAGGGCATCTCCGCTGAACTGATCGCGGCCCGTTGGTCGCTGAGGCGTGACGATCTGGATGTCTTCGCCGCTGTCTCCCACGCGCGCGCAGCTCTCGCCGACTTCAGCCGAGAGATCCTGCCGATTGGCGACCTGCGCCGAGACGAAACCGTGCGCCCGGGCACCACCGCTGACAAACTCGCCGGCCTCCCTCCCGCCTTCTACGACGAAGAAATCGCCGCACGCTTTCCTGAAATTCAGTGGCGCGTAACAGCAGGCAACTCGTCTCCGCTCACCGACGGCGCCTCTGCCGTGCTCATCATGAGCGAGGAGCGCGCTGCCGCTCTTGGCCTGAAACCTCGCGCGCGTTTTCACTCTTTCGCTGTGGTCGGTTCTGATCCCATCGAGATGCTGACCGGAATCATCCCGGCGACGCACCGCGTGTTGGAACGCAGCGGCATCCGGCTCGACCAGCTCGACAGCATTGAGGTCAATGAAGCGTTCGCCTCTGTCCCTCTGGCGTGGATGCGCGAGTTTCCCGTTAACCCCACAATCGTGAATCCGCGCGGTGGGGCAATCGCGCTCGGCCACGCCCTCGGCTCCTCGGGCACACGCCTACTCACCACCCTCGTCAATCAGCTCGATGCCACCGGCGGCCGCTACGGACTTCAAGTCATGTGCGAAGGCGGCGGCATGGCAAACGCAACACTCATCGAAAGGCTTGCATGAAGATTCAGGATGCCGCAGCACTGATCACCGGCGGCGCCAGCGGTCTCGGCTTGGCCACCGCTCGCGCTCTCGCCGCGCAGGGTGCGTTAGTCACCATCGCTGACCTTCCCGGCTCCCGTGGAGTCGACATCGCCGCCGAACATGGCTTCCGGTTCGCGCCCACCGATGTTCGCTCCGAGGCTGACGTTCAGGCTGCCGTCGCCCTCGCCAGCTCGGTTGGCCCACTGCGTATCGTTGTGAACTGTGCCGGTGTTGCTACCCCGGGCAAGACCCTCGGCCGCAAGCGCGTGCTGCCGCTCGAAACCTTTGAGACCGTAATCGGGATCAACCTCACGGGCACGTTCAATGTGATCCGTTTGGCTGCGGCAGCGATGGTGGAAACCGAACCCATCGATAGCGAGCGCGGCGTGATCGTGAATACGGCATCCGTGGCTGCGTTCGATGGTCAGATCGGTCAGCCAGCGTATGCGGCATCGAAGGCCGGCGTAGCGGGGATGACCCTGCCGTTGGCGCGCGAGTTCGCTGCAGCGCAGGTGCGCGTGATGACGATCGCTCCTGGCATCTTCGAGACGCCGATGATGGCAGGCCTGCCGCCGGAAGCGCAGGATTCCCTTGGCGCTCAGGTGCCGCATCCGTCACGCCTGGGTCGCCCCGACGAGTATGCCGCCCTCGTGCAGCACATCGTCGAGAACCCGATGCTCAACGGTGAGGTTATCCGCCTCGATGGTGCGATCCGGATGCAGCCGCGCTAGCGAGTACACCCGGATCGACCGACGGCTACAGAACCGCCCGAAGTTAAAGAACCTTCGAGAGAAACGCTTTCGTGCGCTCGTGCTGCGGGTTGCCGAGTACTTTGTCGGGGTCACCAGATTCAACGACAACGCCGCCATCCATAAACACGAGTTGATCAGCGACTTCGCGAGCGAAGCCCATCTCGTGGGTGACAACAATCATGGTCATGCCTGATTCGGCGAGACCCTTCATGACATCGAGCACTTCGCCGACCAGTTCAGGGTCGAGTGCAGAGGTCGGCTCATCAAACAGCATGAGCTTCGGCTCCATCGCGAGAGCGCGAGCGATTGCTACTCGCTGCTGCTGGCCGCCGGAGAGGTGCGCCGGGTAGGCGTCTTCCTTTTCCGCGAGTCCGACCTGAGCGAGCAGTTCCCTGCCCTTAACGACTGCGTCATCCTTCTTCAATTTGTTGACCCGGATGGGCGCCTCAATGATGTTCTCGAGGGCCGTCATGTGCGGAAAGAGGTTGAAGCGCTGGAACACCATGCCGATATCGCGGCGCTGGCGAGCAGCCTCACGCGGCTTGAGCTCATAGAGCTTGTCTCCACGCTCCTCATAGCCAACCAACACGCCGTCGACGCTGAGGCGGCCGGCATCCACACGCTCCAGATGATTGATGCACCGCAGGAATGTTGACTTGCCCGACCCGCTGGGGCCCACCAGACACATCACTTCGCCCTGGGGCACCGACAGCGAAATGCTTTTCAGCACCTCGTTGGAGCCGAAACTCTTCGACACACGGTCGGCATGCACCATAGGCATGTCGCTTACAGCTGCGTTCGTCATCGGTGCTCCTTTCCTGACGGATCGGTACTGGAGTCGGTTCCGGCAGCAGAGTCAGTTCGGGCAGCAGAGTCGGAGGTCGCACCCGGCGTCTGAATGACACCGGTCTTCAGCGTGATTACTCCGGTCTCAGTGCCCGCCTTTTCGGGGCGTGCCTGGCCAACTCCGCGAGAGAAACGCTTCTCCAAGAAGTACTGGCCGACCATCAGAATCGAGGTGAACAGTAAGTACCAGGCGGAGGCTACGAGTAGCAGCGGGATTGGATCAAAGATCACTACCGAGATATCGCGTGAGCGTCCGTAGAGTTCCAGACTGAACGGAATAGCCGTAACCAGGGACGTGGTCTTCAGCATCGAAATAACTTCGTTGCCCGTTGGCGGAATGATGATGCGCATTGCCTGCGGGATAACGACGCGCGTCATCGTCTGCAGCCACGACATGCCGAGGGCAGTTGCCGCCTCGTCTTGTCCCTTATCCACCGAGAGGATTCCGGCACGCACGATCTCGGCCATGTAGGCGGACTCATTCAGAGCCAGACCGATCACGGCAAGCCAGAAGACGCTGATGAGGTCGTTGGTCTCTACCGAAAGCCACGGCTCAGTGAACGGGGTGCCGATCTCGATCGTCGAATAAATCGTGGCGAAGAGGCCCCAGAACACAAGCTGCACGTACACGGGCGTTCCGCGGAAGACCCAGAGGTACAACCACGCAATCCCCTTGACGACAGGGTTATCAGAGAGACGCATAACCGCGAGGGTCACGCCAAGAACGATCGCGATGATCATCGAGTACACCGTCAGCAGAATGGTGTAGCCGGCTGCCTGCGAAATGCGCCTATCGAAGATGTACTTGCCGAAGTTATCCCAGCCGTACGCCTCGCGCTGCGAAGCGTCCACAACAAAGAGAACAAGCACGGCTAGGAGGACGACCGCAACCACATTGCGCCACGGATGGCGAAGACGAATCGCTTTGATCGCCTCTGCTTGGTCAGCGCCGTTCGACGACACGCTTACGGGTGTCGCCGAACGGCCAGAGTCTGACACAGCCATCTACCTAGCTGGTTGTTGCCGCGTTGATGGTGATCGACGCGACAGCACCGCTGAAGACGCCCCAGTCTTCGAGGATCGACTTGTAGGTGCCGTCGTCCACCATCGACTGCAGCGCAGCCTGGAGTGCGGCGGCGAGATCTGAATCCTTCTGCACGACAATGCCGTACGGTGCGGTGTCGAAAGACTCGCCCGCGAGCTCAATCTTGTCGGCTACCTGGCTCACCGCGTACTGCGTGATGGGTGAGTCGGCGCTCATGGCGTCGGCACGGCCCAAGGCGAGAGCGTTGGTTGCTTCGTCTTGCGTGTCGAACTTGAGGATGTCGATGGGTTCCTTGCCAGCATCCGTGCATTCCTGCGACTTAGCGGGCAATTCATCGGTCTCTTCGTACGTTGCGGTCTGCACAGCAACCGTCATGCCACACGCGTTAGCGGGGTCGACGTCGGCACCGATTACCTGAGCCCACTGGATTCCGGCCTCGTAGTAATTGACGAAGTCAACGATCTTCTCGCGCTCTTCGTTGTCGGTGAAGGAGGAAAGCCCGATGTCGTAGCTGCCACCCGTGACGCTGGGGATGATCTTGTCGAAGCTAGACGGCTGGTACTGCGTCTCGAGACCAAGCTTGGCTGCCATGGCGTTGCCGAGGTCAACTTCCCACCCGATGGGGTTTCCGGCGTCGTCTTTGTATTCGTTTGGCGCGTAGGTCGGGTCAATGCCGATAACAAGCACGCCGGCCTCTTTGATGTCGTCTGGCAGCAGAGCAATGGCTGCGGCGTCAGTGCCGACATCAAGGTTGCCCCCGCCGTTGTTTGTGCTTGGGGTGCTGTTGTCAACACAGCCCGACAGCATTAGGGCCGTAGCAACGACCAGTACTGGCAGCGCGAAATTGATTCTCATGGTCCAACCTTTTCTTTATCCCGATGAAAGCTGTTGTCGGTGACGAGGTGTGAATCCCAGACGGGCGCACCTCGTTGAAACGCCGACGTTGCGAGCCTACCCTCGGCTGCGCGCAAGTTTCCGCCCACTTGCGCGGCGTGGTTGCGGTGCCGTGGAAAATTCGCCCAATATGTGTCAAGAACGCGATCTGGCGGGAACCCGAGCAAGATGCGGCGGCATTGTGGCAGTCGCGTTTTTAGTATTCGCCCTTGGCCGTAGCTTCGAGTTCAGCAAAGTTAATGGTGCGCAGTTCGCGCAGCCGCCGCTTGCGTTGCGCTTCGTACAAGGGGTCTTCCAGAGGCAGATAGGCGACGCGGAGTTTGGCGATGATGGCAGTGCCGATTTCGCTCCAAGCGAGCTCGCGAGCCTCATCGATGATTCCTGAAATCAGTACGCCATCCATGGATGCTTGGCGCAGTCCTTCTGCGAGGCCCTCTTGCACGGCGCGATTGCGGGCAGTGTGCGATACCCGAAGTAGACGTTCCGCCTGCTCGGCCAGTTGGTCAAACTCGACGTGCACGAGGCCCGCAAGGGCACCGTCGTCATAGTCGAGGTGATCGCGGGCGGCATCCACGATTATTCGGTTCTTGACCGCCATGCGCACAGCATTGCGGGCGATAAGCACGCCTTCTTCTACGACGCGTTCAATTGGCGCCTCTTCTACAGGCTCGGGCGCCCTAAATTTGCCCAGATTAAGGCGCGGGCGCCGCCGAAAAAGTCTCACAGTGCAATTGTTTCGGATCGAGTAGATGAAGGGTATCCTCCATCTGGTTCAGCTTAGATTGCCTACCTGAACAAACTACAAAGTCTTCTCGTAGCAAACGCTGAAAGGGATCGCGGCGTAGGCACCGAAAACATAGATGCGTTCATAGCCGAGACTCTCATAGAGCGCCATCGCCGGCGTTTGCAGGTTGCCCGTCTGCAGGATCAGAGAGTGCGCTTTCGATTCGCGAGCAACGTTCTCTAGCTCGATCATCAGACGACGCGCTGCACCTTTGCCACGGTGACGGGAATCGATGAATACCTTTTTCACCTCAAGCGATTGTTCGAAGGGGCGAAGAGCCGCATGCCCAATCACTCTGTCGCCATCGAGCACTAACAGCGTGTGGCTGATGGCGTCAGCGGAGACCGTCAATGCAGCATTAACTGCGGTGCGCCCGACATCATCAAGAGCGGCTTGACGGCCGGCATACATTGCGCCCGTCTCTTCATCCATCGCCGCTCGCTGTTCGACCGCCCGCGGGTCGAACCAGTCGACCCGCGCAACGGTCAGGCTCACTCGACTTTGGCTTTGGTCGTTGCCGACGCGTTGGCCTCATACGAGGTGTTGGTCGACTCAAAGAAGTTCACGAGCTCGAGAGTGTCGTTGGCGGTTGCCATCCACTTGGCCGGGTTTGTGACCTTGTAGTGGGCCTCAAATCCGAGTTCCTCAAGACGACGATCAGCCAGGTACTTGACGTACTGGTTGATGTAGTTGGCATTGAGGCCGAGGATGCCACCGGGGAGAAGGTCGTGGTTGTAGGCCTCTTCCATTTCCACAGCATCCAAGATCATCTGGCGAATTTCGTCAGCGAACTCTTCGGTCTGAATCTCGGGGTTCTCTTCGAGCACCGTGAGGATCAGGTTGATGCCGAACTTGAGGTGCAGGCTCTCGTCGCGAACAACCCAGTCCATGAGCGAACCGAAGTTGCGCAGCAGGTTGCGCTGACGGAACGACAGGGCAACCATGAAGCCCGAGTAGAACCAGATGCCTTCGAGCACCACGTTGTAGGCAACGAGGTTGCGAATGAAGTCTTGCTTGCCTTCGATGCTGTTGATGTCGAGAGTCTGCTCCGTCATGCGACGGATGTACTTCATCTCAAACTCTTCTTTGCGAGCCATCGATGGTATTTCCACGTGAGAGTTATACGCAGCCTCGCGGTCGATCGGGAACGTCTCGAGCACGTACTCGAAGCTCATGCAGTGGTTTGCTTCTTCCCACATCTGCTTCGCGAGATAGAGCGAGCACTCAGCAGCCGAAACGTAAGGGTACACACCGAATGCGAGTGCCTTGTTGACGAGCAACTCGTTGGGGTTGAAGTAGCTCATGAGGAAGGTCACGGCGTGACGCTCTTCATCAGTCATCTTCTTGAAATCGGCGATGTCTTCGCCCAGCTGGATCTCGTTAGGGAACCACGTGTTGGCCACGGCCTGGTCGTACAGGTCCATCGCCCACTGGTACTTGATCGGCTTCAGCAAAAGGCCGTCTTGCAGGCCTGTTCCTAGAATTCCCATTACTGGCAGCTATCGCACTGGAGGTCGTCCATGGGATCGACGGGTACGAAGTAATCCTCGATGGTGTTCTCGCGGTTCATTATGAGTCTGCTTTCTTTGCGAATCCGCCGAAGCCTCGGCGTGCGGGTGCTGAGCCCGCAGTTGATGATGTTGCCGAGGCAGATGCTGCCTTGGACGATGAAATTTCTTCTGACTTGTTGACCTTCACCGTGGACTGTTCTGCCTGGTGGCGCGGCTTCATGTGCAGGTAGTACGTGGTCTTCACTCCGCGCGACCAGGCATCGAAATAGATGTCCATCATGTCGCCGAGGTCACGCGTCTCGAGGTACATGTTGCGGCTGATGGCCTGGTCGATCCATTTCTGGGCACGAGCGGCAACCTCGATGAAGGCGTACGGCGACAGCTGGAAGCTGGTCTTGAAGACGGCCTTGATGTCGTCGGGGATACCGTCAACATTTTGGATGTCACCCTGGCTGCGCAGAATCGCTTCGCGGTTCTTCTCCCAGAGGCCATGCTCCTGAAGGGTCTCAACGAGGTTGCGGTTCACTTCAAGGAACTTGCCGTTCGAGGTGGAGCGGCTGAAGATTTGCGAGAACTGCGGATCGAGACCAGGAGTGGTGCCAGCAACGAGACCAATGGATGCGGTCGGTGCGATCGCCATGAGGGTTGCGTTGCGCATTCCGCCCTTGACCTTCTCGCGCATGGCACCCCAATCGAGGCGCGTCTTGCGGTTGACCTTGATCTCCATGCCACGGTCTTCTTCGGTGAGCGCGATGGAGTCGAGAGGCACGAGGCCCTCCGACCAACGGCTGCCTTCGAAGTTCGAGTACGAGCCACGCTCTTTGGCAAGCTCGGTGCTGGCATCGATGGCGGCGTAGGAGACGTGCTCCATGATTTCGTCGATGAGGTCGTAGGCCTCTTCGCTCTCGTAGCTGTAGCCGAGCTTCTCGATGATGTCAGTGAAGCCCATCACGCCGAGGCCAACAGCACGGTTCTGCTCGTTGGAGAAGTCGGCCTCTTTCACGCTGGAGCGTGTGATGTCGATGAGGTTGTCGAGCTGGCGTACGGCCAGTCGTGCGCTCTCTTCGATCTTCGCAAAGTCGACTCCGCCTTCGGGCAGGAGGTGACGCGAAAGGTTGATCGACGCAAGGTTGCAGACGGAGACGTTGTCTTCGTCTTGCGGAAGCGTGATCTCGGTGCAGAGGTTGGAGAGGTGGATCGTGCCCGTGTTGTTGTTGAGCGCACGGTTGTTGATCGTGTCTTTGAAGGTCAGCCACGGGTGGCTGGTGGTCTGCAATGAGATGAGGATCGACTTGAACTGCTCGCGAGCACCGATCTTCTTGAACATGTGCATTTCGCCGGCATCCGCCATCGCGACATATTCGTTGTAGCGCTTCGAGAATGCCTTGCCGTAGAGCTCGTTGAGGTCGGTGACCTCGAGCGGGTCAAAGAGGTACCACGCGTCGTCGTTCTGTACGCGCTTCATGAACTCATCGCTGATCCACACTGCAGTGTTGGCGGTGCGGGTGCGGCGGTAGGGGTCACCAGAGTTCTGACGTAGGTCAAGGAACTCGGGGAAGTCCATGTGCCAGTTCTCCATGTAGAAGCAGAGGGCACCGAACTTCTTACCACCACGGCTTACCGCACGCAGGATCGAGTCGATCGTGTGCATGAACGGGATAGGCCCAGTTGAGGTGGTGTTGTTGGAGCGAATGGGCGAACCCTGCGCACGCAGCTTGGTGACCGAGAGGCCGATTCCGCCGGTGCCCTTGGTGAGCCACATGACATCGCGCGTCGTCTTAGCGATGTGCTCCATGTCGTCTTGCATTTCCATGACGAAGCAGTTGGCGAGCTGCGGGTAGATGGTGCCCGCGTTCACGAGGGTGGAGCCGGCAGCCAGATATTCGAGGCTGGACATTTTTTCGTAGAACTTGAGCGCAGCCTCGTTGGGGTTCGCTTCATTGAGCGAGAGGCCCATGGCGATGCGCATCCAGAAGTACTGAGGAACCTCAAGGGCATCGCCGTTGCGACCCTTGATGCCGTAGCGGTTGTTGAGCGTGACGACACCGATGTACTTGAGCAGTTCATCGTGAGCTGGCTCAAGGTGCTCGGCTAGAGCCTCCAAGTCGAACATGCTCGTGAGGCGCGGGTCGAGTAGACCTTCTTCAACACCACGGATGACGTTGGGACCGAAGTGCTCTTTGTGCAGTCGCTTGAGGTCGGCAGCATCGGTGTAGTCACCGAGCACGCGCTTGTAAATCGTCTTGAGGAGAAGACGCGCAGCAACAGTGTCGAATGCGGGATCGTCTTTAACGTTTTGGAGAGCAACCTGGATGACGGCTTCGTCGAGCTGCTGGGTCGTGATGCCGTCGAACAGCGTCAGTTCGAGCTCGGATGCGATCTGCGTAACCCACGTGATGTTCTCGTCGAGACCAGTCGCTGCATCTTCAATTGCGAGGTTGATCTTGTTGGCGTCATACGGCTCTCGCGTACCGTTGCGCTTAACGACTGTGATTGCCACAAAAACTCCCTCAAAATCCCCGAAAATTGTTCAATCCGCGACCCCCGGCCAAGCGGTTCCACCACTATATATCGTGGGTGACTCTCGTCGCCAACCCTAGATGTAGTGGGCGTGTCATCCACAGGTGTGGATAACTTCGCGGACTTTTCCACAGCCTATGGATAACCTCTGACACCCGAAAAAGCCCGGAAATCAGCCCCTCTTTTGCCACTCGTTGACGGCGAAGCTTGAGTTCTTGTGAATCCTTACAGCGACCTGTTCATAACTCTGGGTGCCGCCAGAGCTATCGCTGCACAACTAACCGCACGACTGCCCGGCGGCATGCTCTCGTTGGCGAGGCTGGCCCGCAGGCTGGCATCATGCGTGCATTCTGGGCCGTGGCTTCGCTCACTGGCGGCCTCGCGACGCTAGTTCAGCGCATCGAGAAGGCGTTGGACGATCATGCGACCGATCGGGATGGACGAGGTCGCGGCTGGCGACGGAGCGTTGCCGACGTGGATCTGCCTGGCCGTGCTCTCCAACTGGAAGTCCTCGATGAACGTGCCGTCGCGGCGCACCGCCTGCGCGCGGATGCCCGCCGAGCGCGTGCCGAGATCATTCAGGGTCAGCGTTGGTGCGTACTTTCGACATTCCTGCAAGTAACCAGACTTGAGAAGCGAGTTCTTCATCTCGATGACAGCGGGATGCACGTTATTCGCCACCATTCGCCAGAAGCCGCCGTACGTCGCGAAATCGAGCACGTCAGACGGCCGTACCGAGCCGCGCGGGTACCCCTCGCGCGCCCAGCCGAGCACCGCGTTCGGGCCGACGGTGACCCGGCTGTCGATCGTCGGGCTGATGTGCACGCCGAGGAACGGCATCGAAGGATCCGGCACCGGGTAGATGAGGTGCCTCACGAAATCGTGACGCTCCGTGGGCAGCTCGAAGTACTCGCCGCGGAACGGGACGATTCGGAAGTCGATGGGGATTCCGGCGATCCTGGCGATGCGGTCGGCCTGAAGTCCGGCGCAGGCCACCAGGCGCCTCGCGGCCCACTCGCCGCCGTCGGCCGTGCGTACGCGCACCGCGCCGCCGTCGATCCCCTGCTCCTCGACGATCGAGGTCACCTCCGCGTTGAAGCGCAGCGTGACCCCCGCGGCCTCGAGCTCATCGCGCATGGCCGAGGTGATACGACGGTAGTCGACGATGCCCGTCGTAGGTGAGAGCAGAGCATCCACCCCCTGCACGTTCGGTTCGAGCTCGGCGAGGCCGCCAGCGCCGATCCGTTTGACGACGATCCTGTTCTCGATCGAGCGGCGCTGAAGATCGTCGAGCCGTGCCTTCGAGGTCTGGTCGGTGGCGACGATGATCTTGCCAACTAGCGAGTACGGGATGCCGTAGCGCTCGCAGAACTCAACAGTCTCGATCCGGCCCTGGCGGCAGAGCTCGGCCTTCAGCGATCCCGACGCGTAATAGATACCAGCGTGGATGACGCCAGAGTTATGTCCACTCTGCCCGGTCGCGACATCCGCGGCCTTCTCGAGCACGGTGATGTGCGCATCCGGGACCCTCTCCAAAATGGCCCGAGCAGTGGCCAGACCAACGAGGCCGGCGCCGATCACCAGGTAGTCGTCCATTCCGCACTGTCCCTTCCGCAATGTCACCTGATCGAGCGACTTCTCTGTCACAGGGAGTGCGAATACGCTAGCATTCATGCAATCCTCAACCCCGCCGCGGATGGGCACTCACGCCGCATCAGCCGGTGAGAGCTGAGACTCTCCACTCCCGATCGGCATCTCGTGTCCACCCAACCCGCCCCGCGCATCGCTATCACCGCACAGGTGGATGACGGGGCGCGCCTCGAACCCGGCGTAATCGTTTGGGAACTCGCGCAGGTGCGAGAAAACGCCGTTATCGGCGAAGGCTCGAGCCTCGGCCGGGGAGCGTATGTGGGGCCGGGCGTAACCCTGGGTCGCAATTGCAAGATCCAGAACTACGCACTTGTCTACGAGCCCGCGATTCTCGAAGATGGCGTCTTTGTGGGGCCCGCCGTCGTGTTTACCAACGACCTTTACCCCCGCGCAATCAACCCAGACGGCTCACGAAAGTCAGGCGACGACTGGCACTCGGTGGGCGTGACCGTGCGCACCGGAGCCGCCATAGGAGCGCGCTCGGTCTGCATCGCGCCCGTCGAAATCGGCGAGTGGGCACTCGTCGCCGCTGGCGCCACCGTTACCCGAGATGTGCCCGCGTATGCGCTGGTCGCAGGAAGCCCCGCTCATCAGATCGGCTGGGTCGGCCGCGCGGGCGCTCGCCTGGTCCCCGACGGGCCTGACTTCCGCTGCCCGCTCACCGGGGAGTTGTATCGCGAAGTCGATGGTGCACTTTCGATGGTCGAATTCGGCCCATGAAACGGGTCAGGTGGCAGCGACTCCCGTACATCCTCACCGGTGTACTGGTGTTGCTCGCTGTCGCGGCGATCGGAATATTCCTCGCCCTCGACAACACGGCGCAGACCACAGCACCCACCCCAACCCCGACTGGGCTCGGCGGCTCGGTGATTCCGCAGCCAACAGCCACACCGACCGCCCCTCAACTGGGTATCGAGACCACACCGCTCATTACTGGGCCACTTCCAGAGTCGGCGACCGCCGTCGGCGAGCTGGTGGCCGGGTTCCCAACATCCATCATCTCGCTGCCAACCGGGGCCGAGGTGGTCAGCAGTGCGATCGCCACCGAGGGCGACCGCATGCAGGCGACGGTCGTCGCGACCTCTACCGCCTCCCAGGACGAGGTGCACCGTTATTTCGAGCGCGTCCTCACTCCCCTCGGACTCCGAGGCGCCGAGACGCCGGCGGCACCCGGCACCACGGCTACGACCTGGTCGAGCGGCACCGACAGCATCGTCGTAGCCACGACAGCGGATGAGGACGTGACGCGATTCAGCGTCTTCGCGCTATTCACGGCCGGAAAGAGCTGACGCCGTGTACATCTCCCTGCGCAATAAGCCCCAAGACCCCGAGGGCACTCCGAAGGGAACGAAGGCAGCAAACGGCGTCTCGTCGGTCGTTATATCGCTGGGCGTTGTTAGCATGCTCACTGACATCTCGACGGAATCGGTGTCTGCGATTCTTCCGCTCTATGTCACCGGTGTGCTCGGGCTGTCAACGGTGGCGTATGGCGTACTCGACGGGCTGTACCAAGGTGTCAGTGCGATCGTGCGAATCGGCGCGGGATGGGCATCCGATGTCGGGGACCAGCCAAAATGGGTGGCCTTCTTCGGGTACGGGCTGTCGGCCATCGCGCGCATCGTGCTGCTGTTCGCGACCAACTTCGGAGCGTTGGCCGCTGTACTGACCGCCGACCGGCTAGGTAAGGGAATCCGAACTGCACCTCGCGACTCTCTCATCACTGCGGCCTCGAAGCCCAACAATCTCGCCGCCTCGTTCGGTGTGCATCGCGCCCTCGACAACACCGGAGCCGCGATCGGACCACTGCTCGCGTTCGTCATACTGTTGTTGATCCCGAACGGTTTCAGCACAGTGTTCGTGATGTCGCTCGCGTTTGCTCTCGTCGGAGTCGCCGTGCTCGGAATCATCGTGCCGAACCAAGGTTCGAGCGCCCGCGCCGCCGAGCCGGCCGCAACCCCCGCGATTCCGCGCGCGAGCCGTCGCCGTTTCCGCTGGCGCGAGTTGAACAACCCGGGGCTCAAGCGCCTGCTTCTCGTGGCGGGCCTGCTCGGGGTGCTGACGATCGGCGACGGTTTCATCTACCTGGTGCTCCAGGACCGCAGCTCGTTTGCGGCGCAGTACTTCCCTCTGCTGTATGTCGGGACCAATGTGGCGTTCCTGATCTTCGCTGTGCCGGTCGGCAAACTCGCCGACCGTTTCGGTCGCGCGCGCACCTTCGTACTCGGCCACGTGTTCCTGCTTGCCGCCTATGTCTCAGCCTCCCTCCCCATCACCGGCGCCGCCATCACAATCCTCTGCCTCGTGCTGCTTGGCGGGTTCTATGCGGCGACCGACGGCATTCTTTCTGTGTTGGCCACCCAATTCACCACCTCCGATACCCGAGCCACGTCGATCGCGGCCGCACAAACGGTTGTGGCGCTCTCGCGTTTCATCTCGGCTGCTGGGTTCGGCATCCTATGGTTCGCTATCGGACGCGAGTGGTCCATGATTCTGGTGTCGATCGCCATCGCGATCGCTATCCCGATCGTCGCGGTCATCCTTCGCGGCGCGAGACCATATCGGGCTGACGTATGACGTCCCGGCAGCGCATCATCCTGCTGAGCGTGATCTCGGCGGCCGCACTGATCGTCGTGATCGCGTTCGGCACACTCGCCTACCTGCGGTCGCAGACGGCGCTGAGTACACCGAGCTCAGTCTCGGTGATCCCCGTGACGAGATTCACGGGAGACCGCGTCGAGTTCCGCAACACGGCGTCCGGGGCGGACTACGGCAAGGTAGCCAGCGTGCCTCTCGACGATGCGGGCGGCGCCCGCTCCGTCTCCACACAACTCTGCGATCGGGTCTATTCCACCCCGAAGCTCACGATGTGCCTCACGACGGATGCCGGCATAGTGACCACCTGGACCGCCCTGCAGTCCGGGGAGACGGGCGCGCAGGAGCAAAGCTGGTCGCTACCAGGGGCGCCAAGTCGCACCCGGATCTCCGCGAACTCGAATCTCGTCGCCGAGACGTCATTCGTGACGGGCGTCTCCTACGCGGGAGTGGGCTTCTCCACCGAGACGATAATCGCCACCGCCGCCGGCAAGAGTTTTGGCAACATCGAGCGGTTCACCCTGTTGGTGGATGGCGAGCAGGTGACGGCCGCCGATCGCAACATCTGGGGCGTGACTTTCACCGATGACGACCGCTACTTCTACGCGACCGCGGCGAGCAGCGGCTCGACCTGGCTCGTGTACGGGGATCTCCTCGATAAGACTTTGACGTCGGTGTACGAGAACGCCGAGTGCCCGTCGCTGTCACCGGACGGCAACCGGGTGGCTTTCAAGAAGAACGCCGGGACGCTCAACTCACCGGACTGGCGCATCGCCGTGCTCGATCTGACGAGCATGGTCGAGACCGTACTGTCGGAGGAACGCAGCGTCGATGACCAGGTCGAGTGGCTCGACGATGCGACCCTGCTCTACGGGCTCCCCCGCGCCGATGTCGTGGGCGACAGCGACGTGTGGAGCATGCCTGCCGACGGCTCGGGCTCGCCAACGCTGTTCATCCCTCACGCCTGGTCGCCCTCGGTGGTGCGCCCATGAACACGATGCCCAGAGTTGCGATTTGTGTCGTGACCTACAACAGCGCACTGCTCATCGCAGACCTCGTGAGCTCGCTCGGGCGCGGGACTGAAGGCGTTACGTTGTCTCTCGTCTTCGCCGACAATGCCTCAAGCGACGACACCGTGTCCGAGATTGAACGCCATGCTCCCCACGCGACAGTGGTGCACAATGGTGGAAATCTCGGATACGCAGCCGGTGTCAATGCGGCAGTGCGTGCAGCGGGACAACAGGACGCATACCTCATCCTCAATGCGGACGTCAGGCTCGACCCGGGATGCGTGCTGGCCCTCTACGAGACGCTCACTCCCGACATCGGCATCGTCGTTCCGCGGTTGACGGATGCCCACGGGATTCTGATCTCGTCGCAACGCCGCGCACCCACCGTGCTGCGCGCCTGGGGAGACGCGATCTTAGGCGCGGAGCGCGCCGGCCGGTTCCCACAGCTCGGGGAGATCGTCACCGACCCGAAGGCCTATCAGAGCGAGCACACCACCGATTGGGCCGAGGGATCGACGCAGCTGATCAGCGCCGATTGCTGGAGAATGTGTGGTGAGTGGGACGAGTCATACTTTCTCTACTCCGAGGAGACAGAGTATGACCTCAGGGTGCGAGACTTCGGTTTGGTGACCTGGTACCAACCCCGTGCCACAGCTCAGCACCTTGAAGGTGGATCGGCCGGGAACCCGCGGCAGTGGTCCCTGCTGATTGCCAATCGGATCAAGCTTTTCGGAGCAGACCATGGAAGGGCTTCGACCCTCGCATTTTGGTGCGCGACGATGGTTCGAGAAGGAACCCGCTCGTTGCTCGGCAGGCGCACGAGCCGGGCAGCGTTTCGCGACCTCATCAGCCCGGCGAGGCTCCGCGAACCGCGCGGCCCGCAATGGCTCGCCGATGTGAAAGTGTGACGCAGCCCTCGCAACTTACGTCAGCGGTCTTCGCGGGGCAGCGGGCACTGCGTCAGCGGAACTGATCGATCTGATAGCCCCGCAGAGTCCGACGATCAGGAAGAACATTCCGCCCGACTGCGGGAATGACAGCCCATCGAAGAAGGCAAACAGGACGGCGATATTGACCACCGATGCGGCAAGCGCGTACCCGAGCAGCCTGGTTCCGGGATCGGTAGATCGCCTCCGGGCGCCGAAGCCACTCCAGATCGCGGTCAGGAAGATGCCGCCGAAGGCGATGATGCCCAGCGCCCCCAATTCGATCGCGATCAAAACCCACTGGTTATCGAAAATGTAGTATCGCGGCAGGAAGGTGCCGAAGCCAACCCCCACCACGGGCGATGCGGCGATGAATCCCGGAACCCGAGCGAGGCCACCCGTTCGAGACTGGGTGCTGGGATCGTTTGATGCTCCCGCGAACAGATTCAACGTCGTGGCAAGTAGGCCCGGAATCGCAATGATGGCGCCTGCGGCTAGGACAACTCCGCCGATGATCACGACGGCGCGATACCGGCGGGGAAGCTCGGGGAGCATTGTCAGCGCAGCGACCGCGAACCCGATGATCGCCGATCGAGACACCGCGATCAACGCGGACAGTGAGATCAACGCGACCGGGATCCACCAGCCAAGCTTGCCCTTCGTAAGCCGCCAGTGGAACCCGTGGGAAACCGCTGCGGCGATGACGAGGGGGAGGGCCGCATTGAGGGTGGTTGCATATTCGAGAGGGTGGATCGCCGTTCCGGGAACACGGGCCACTCCGCCGCGCTCGGCGACGTCGACGAAGGGCATGGTGATGCCAGGAATCTGTCCGAAGAACTCGAGAAGGGAACTCTTCGTGATGAATTGTGCGATGCCCAGCACTGCCAGCAAGCCGGCAGCAATTCCGATGCGTCGCACAATTCGCTCAAGATCGCTCGAGGTCCGGATTCCATCGATCGCGATCAGGAGCACCCCGGCCCACGACATCAATCGGACTAGGGCGGTAAACGCTGGACTGACCTGGTCGGCAGGCTGGCCTCGAAAAATGGCCACCGCGAAGCTGATGAGGGCGACGACAATAAACGCAACGTACGCGAACCGGATGAGGTCGCGAGAGGCGCGCACGTCGGCGACGCGCGACTGGAGTTTTGCCACGACCCACCACACGAGCATCACGATGCCCCAGAGCATCGCCGGTCTTCCCAGGGATCCGAGCGCACTGATGGCCGCGCTTGACGGGATCGCGATCAACAACACCAGGTACACGGTGAGCATCGTGACCGCACGCCCACCGGCCCACCCCAGCGTTTGCTGTTCCTGAAGCACCGGTAGCGCCCTCGGTGCTGGGTGATCCCTCTTCACGGTCACCGCAATCGACGAAGATGTCGCGATCGTCGCGATCGTCGCGAGAGTGACTGTGTCGCCGCTCTCCGATCTCGGCGTGTTCCAGCTGACGATGGCAGGCTGTCAGTCTTCTTCCCTCCAGCTTTGCCGTCGCGGCGTTTTCGCGTGCTCAGGCCCTCTACGAGTCCAGCCGTTAGGAGGGTAATCAGCAGCATGCCCAGAGTGGCGCCGCCCGTCCCTAGCAATCTCGTTTTCTGAACCAGGGTGCTCTGATTGTCGACCGTGATCGATTCGATGCCAATCCGGTTCCGCGCGGTAATCCCATTCACATTCTGCAATTCGCCGAGCACCTGTGTCGTCCTGACCATGGTCTCAACAAGGATTTTGCCCGCTTCCGCATTACTTTTCGCGGTAACGGTAGTGAGAATCTGTGGACCGGAGGTCAACGGGTCTCGCGTGATGACGATCTCGGCACCCGGATAGTCCCGCACGAGGGCGTCAAGCTCGCGCTCAGACGACATCGCGGTGACGACAACGTCGGCCGCTTGCGAAAGCCCGCCAAGGTAGAGATACGGATTCCCCGACTCGGGAATGCTCGCCAACCCGGGCAGCAGAAGCTGAGTTCCCTCCCGCTCATAGTCAGGCTCGATGTATTGCCACGCCGCAATAGCCACCGCTATCGTCAGAATCAGTCCAGGGACGACGATGTACCACCGTCGCCAAAGACCCCTCAGCGTGTCCGCAAGATTCACTGTTTCGACCCTTCATCCGCGTCGCGATGCAGCCCTCGCCGCCTCGATCCCACCTTCCGCCTGAGAATGGCGCTATCCACAACAACAGCCGCTCCGCCGCCGACGATGAGAGCCGCGAGAAGCAGCGCACCATACGCGGCGATCACGGCAGAGCGCGACGGAACGACATGAAAAATCTGCTTCGTCAACGCCACGGGAGACACTTTGATGCGGGAATTGGCGGCGGTAACGGCAGATTGTCGCTCGGCTGAAACCTGCACAATCCTCGACAGCACGTCGCTCTGCTGTTGTGCTACCCACTCCTCGGTGGGGCCAACTATTTGCAGTACGAGCTCAGCGCGCAGATAACTCGTCGACCATTGGTTGCCGCCGTTCGGCAGAGATACGAGCACACCTTCCCGGAGTCCCGCGCCATATAGCGGCGCATCATCCGTGGAGTACCGCACCGGCGCACTGCCGTCGTTCACTCCCCGGGCGATGACACCGGCAAACGCGATCACGCTCAGATCGTCGATGCCGCTGTTGGGCGAAAGACTCGACTTGTCGGGAAGGAGAAAGGACACAACTGTCCTGGAGGTATAGAGGCCTGCGCCATTCTGAAGGAGATAGCCTCCAGCGACCGCGAGGATCAGCGCGACTCCCACAACGTACCACCGGCGCAGCATGGCCGATCCTACGTCGCGTATGGTCATCGAGTCACCCCCACCCAGCTAGAGTATCGGGTTAGCGTCTACTCAGGCGGGGTGGGAGCGAATGATTCCGCTTTACTCAGAGCGGAGGGTTAGTTTCCTTGGCCGGCGCAAGCGATGGTCTTGCCGGTGCTGACCGGCTGGCCGGCCGAATCCAGCGTGACGACCTGCGCCTGGAACGCGGAGACAACTGAACAGTTGACGTCGACCGGGCCATAGACCCAGCTGCCCTCAATGACATTCAGATTCTTGACCGGCCCTGGCATTCCACTCCGGAACGGGTAGCCGCTCGATCCACCAACGAGCAACCCGTCGATATCCACCGCTGTGTTGCCCTGGTTCTTCGGGTAGAAGAACGGCGCGGTGCCGTAGCAGTCGTCGACAACATCCATGATGAGGGTGGTGTTTCGCACGGTGAGTTTGTCGCCACCGTAACCCTGGATGCCGTCTCCGTGCCAACCATCGGTGCACACGTCAGGCGACTTCACCCGGATGAAGGAATCAGCCACAGTCACTGGTCCACAACCGATGTCAGATCCGCCAACACGTAAGCCCTCGGGCACGCCGTCGATAACAATGTTGCGCGCCGTGTATCCACCGAACTGGATGACCGGGCTGTCATTGTCCCTGGTCGTGCCATTAGCCGTGAACTCTGAGTCTTCGATGAGCACATTCGGGAAGCAGGTCGGACCGGCACCATTGACCAGACTCGACCCGACGAACTGGACCCGGCGAACTGTCACGTTCGCAGCCTCGATGACAATCGTGCCGTTCGTAATGCGGAGATCCTCCACGACGGCGCCCGCCTTGCGAACGTAGTAGTTACCACTGACCTGCTTGGTGGGCTCCCAGCCGCTCGGGAGTCCAGCACTGGTGCGTGTCGGGAAGCCTGACGTCGAGGCCGTTGGCGGGGCCGTTGGCGGTACCGGTGGCACGGTCGGTGTCGGAGTTGCCGTCGGCTCGGGCTTCTCGGGCACAACTACCTTTTCCGCGCCATTTTTAACGAAAGTGACGTCGGCCCAGTATTGGCTCGAGCGCCATTGTGAACGGGGGTGAGATCCCGCAGACGAGTATGTGTAAAAGCCTGAGTTGCGCTTGGAGACCGCAAGGACCGACGAACTGGACTTGCCCGAGAAGTTCTCTGTTGCCGCGTAGCGGCCGCCGGCAGGAACTCGGTACGAGACGACATAGGAGCTACCCGATTTCACTGTCAATGGCTTCGACAGGGTTGCAGTCTGCCATCCTGCTGCGCTTTCGTTCTTGAAGGTCACTTTCGCGAGTCGGGTGCCATCTGCCGCCCAGATCGAACCGGTGTGCACGCCGGTTTGGCCGGTCACCTTGTAGAACCGGATCGCTGTTACCCGGCCGTTGGTTGTGGGAGTGAATTTGGTGCCGAGCTCGACGGCCTTCTTATCTGTATCAAGGGAGGCGCCAGTCGGCTTGGAATTGCCCCAGATGCTCGTGGACGATGTGGCTGTCGCGCGGTCAGTAGGGTCAGTAGGGTGGGCGACCGCTCCAGCGCTCAGCGAAACCGCCCCAGCGATGAAGATTGCCGCCGTGACGAAGAGCGCGATAATACTGCGTGGTCTAGTAAAGATCATGAGGCCCGATATTCGCACACATTGCCCTTGCATTCAAGGCTCTCAGATGATACACAGGTCGCCGGCTCATACGAGACACGGCATTACCCGGGAAGATGATTCGGCCTCATGGCAACCGTCAAATATCCGTCACTTTTTACCCCTAGCCCAAGTTGACCTCGGCCGCGGCTCCAAAGCGCCGTAGACTCGGCTCAGGAGGGCTGCACCGCAGTCCTACTCTCGCGGATGCGTGCACCGGTTCATTCGTTCGCGAAGTCCAGAGCATCGTGTAGGAGTACGAGGCAATGAGCGCATCAACCAAATTGCGGGCGCCGGTTTCGATCGTGTGCGTTTTCAACGACCCTGATGTGCTCGAGAGCTGTTTGACACGCTCCGTGGTGACTGGACTGAGCGACGCACCTCAGACTGAATTCCTGCCGGTGGACAACCGCAATGGCGAGTTCTCCTCAGCGGGAGCTGCGCTCAATCATGGGGCGCGCCTAGCCCACAACTCCGTCGTGGTCTTCGTGCACCAGGACGTCATCCTGCACTCTCTAACCGAGTTGGAGCGCGCGGCACACATCCTTCTCAGTGATACCGGGATCGGCGTACTCGGCGCCGTCGGAATCGATAGCCAGCGTCGCATAGTCGGGCGCATGCGCGACCGCGTGGTTCAGATCGGTGAGTCGGCGCCCGTCCCGCGCGATGTCGAAAGCCTCGATGAGGTGCTGTTCATGATTCGGAAGGAACTCGTGCTGAACAGCCCCCTCACTGAAGACCCGCTCCTGGCCTGGCACGCCTATGGAGTTGAGTACGCGGCTCGCGTGCGCCGCGCAGGAATGCGCGCGACCGCGATGGATCTTGCGATCACCCACAACAGCCTGACCACCAATCTTGCTCACCTCGATCTCGCTCATCGCAAGGTGGGCGACGACTACCCGGAATTGCTCCCCATACGCACCACGTGCGGCACGGTACACAAGAGCGACGGCCCTGGCGGACTGAGCCGAGCTATGCGGCGCACGCGGGGTGCTGCAATCTGGTGGAGTGAGTCGTTGGAGGCTCGTGCCATCGAGCGGCAATCGCATGCGCCGGTCGTGCTCGCCGATATCCGGCTCGTCATCGACGAAGCAGTGCGACATGGCGAGAAGCGCGGGTTGCGAGTGTTGGACGTCGCTTCCACCCCCGAGACCTCGGCGAGCGGCCTAGCGCGATTCGACCGGGAATTCGAGGTGAATGCGGTCACCGTCGCCGACGCACAGAAGCTGATCGACGAGCGATCCCCCGATCAGGCCATTCTCGTGTCAGGCCTGCTTCGCATGCACCTCCCGGCTCTACACATTCCTCGAGACACTTCGCGCACCGTCGGCTTCTGGCGTGCCACAGGAATATGGGTGTTGGTGGGCATCGAAGCCGAAGCTCTCGCTCCGCTGTGGTCAACTGTTCGGAGTCGGCCATTCGCTGGAATTCTTCCAGAGCGCCGGTTAAGTGCGAGCGCTGAGTGAAGTGAGACGCGCACTCGTGGGACCTCGCCTTCGAGCGTCATTCTTCGGCACAGTAGTCACACTGACCGACCTTCTCCCCCCACGGTTGCGATATGGGTATGTGCACCGCATTACCCGGATGATGTTTTCGGGTTCGCTCCCCGTCGTAGCTCGAGTCGTCGTGCGCAGCAGCGCATCAGGCGAGGTGCGCGACGCCCGGACACCGGATATCACCTGCGCGATCCTCGCCGACCACTTAGATGTCGGCGGTATCGGCGCTGTGGTCGAAATGCTGGCCACCAACTTCGAGACCGTGGGGGTGCAACCCGTCATTATTTGCCATGGAGACGGTGAGCGCGCACGCACGCTTCGTCGGCTTGGCATCGAGGTCCGCAGTGTTACCGACAGCGCTTCGGCGCATGCTGCCTTGGCCAGTTCCGGCGCGGGAGTTCTCCAGCTGCATAGCGCGCCAGAGTACCTAGAGCACGCGGGAATGGCGACGAACCTCCCGATCATCACGGTTATGCACAACACCGAGATCCACTACACAGCGAACAAGTGGAAGTCGTTCACGGCGTTGCTTGAACGTTCGACCGCAGGCGTAGCGGTGAGTGACACTGTGCGCGAATATCACGCGCGCCACCTGTCGCCCGAACTCGCCCGACGGATCGCCGTTGTGCCGAATGGAGCCCCATCGCTCTCGTCCGCGACTGCTGAGGAGCGACAGAAAGCGCGTCTCGCAGTGTCACAGGCGATTGGCGTGGACATCGGCAACGAGGTGCTGTTCATCTGCCTCGCACGGTATGACTCGCAAAAGAACACTGCCGGCACGACCGCGGCATTCGCTCGTGCAGCGCGACTGCGCAACGACCTCCATCTGATCTTCGCTGGCGATCCATCCGACTGGGCGGAGCTGCGTCGCGCGCAAGCGCTGCGCGACCTGGCTGATGGCCCGCGCCGCATCCACTTCCTCGGCAACTCTGATGCAGGCACACTTCTCACGGCCGGAGATGCGTTCTTGCTCGACTCATTCTTTGAGGGGTGGCCTGTCGCCGCAACGGAGGCGTTGGCGGCAGGACTCCCCTTGGTGCTGAGCGAGGTGGGTGGCGCAAAAGAACTCGTGGCGCACGATTCCGAATTCTCGATCATGACCACCAACCCCGCTGGCGAAGCAGCAGGGATCAGCGACGAGTCCGTCCGGCGGGCGCGCAGACGAACCCGCGAACAACCGGGGGCAAACGTGTTCGAAGCCGCCGTGCTCACCGTCGCTGCACGAGTGAAAGAGGCGACACGTCCACGTTCGCCGCGCTCAACGGCGGGCGTTGCAGACATGCTGCACGCCCACGCGCGGATCTTGCGAGACGTAGTTCAGGCGCGGTCTAGCGAATCCTCTTCACAAGACTTGCCGTGACATTGCGTGCTTCGGGAACTGAGACCCGACCCATGAGCATGGTGCGCACAGTGTCTACGGTGTCTGACGCCGTGACGCTGTAGCGTGCCTGCAGCCAGGAGGCACTGCGTGCCCGGAATCGATCGCTGGTAAACACCGTGCGATAGTTAGCGTCCCGCAACTGAGAGAGCAGCCGCCGATCGTAGCGACCTAGCGGCAACGCCGCGTCCAGAATCACTCCCCCGCTCGCCTCGGATAGCGCCTCGCGCGCGTCGATGAACTCACGACGCGCGACGTCGTGCGATAGTCCCCGCCATGGGATGTGTGACCATCCGTGAGTTCCAATACCCATGCCATTGTTACGGAGGTCGTGCAGGTCAGAAGAGTTAAGACTCGCTGGATCCTGAAGTCTCCCGGCGAGCGCAAAGAAGGTGGCGCTCAGGTTGCGTTCCCGCAGGGCGGGAAGCGCAACGTCGGCGTCAGATCGGTTCCCGTCGTCAAAGCTGAACGTCACATCCGGCCGACCGAGCGCCAGGTCGAGGATGCCTTGGAAGGCGTCATGCGTGACCCAGTACTTGGCTTCGCCGTCCTCTCGCTCGTGGGTGCACACGCCGATTCCGTGGAAGCAAAGATTCGTAATCATCTGCTGCCTTTTCCTGACCCTGCTGGGCGTACGCGCGTGCTTTCATCCCGGCCCCAGTCTGAACTCGACGCCGTCCGGCGAGCCCGCCGTGCTGCAATCACCGTAATCGCGACATAGGGGAACGCCGCGAGGAACAAGCGGGGCTCCCGCCCGACTACTCGCAGCCAGGCACGCTTATCGGACCTTCGCACCGACAGGTCAATTTCGCCCGACCGAGCAGCATCACGCATCTGGCTGTTCCCTCGCCGAACGCGGACCAGTCGCCGGATTAGGTCACCCACAGTGAACGGTGCTTCAACAGTGACCTCCACCCCTGGTACGGTCACCTTCTCCTCGGCCAGGAAGAGTGAATCCAGGAAGAGATCGTCTGCGACCATCTCCGGAAACGTGCCGAATCTGGCCCGTCCCTCGGCGGATAGTGCGATCAATCCGCGACCGAAGAGACCGTCAGTGAAAGCCGGGAGGCGTTCGTTGATGGAGAAGTATGCGCGCACGAGCCACGGACGCCCCTCAGTGTTCAACCTTCGCCGGGGCACGGCCGCGAGCGCGCCGGGGGTTCGGTCGAGCGCTGCGGTGAGGTCGGCAATGGCGTTCACGGGTGCCACGATGTCAGCGTCGAGATAAATTCGGGGGAATCCGTGCGCGACCAACTCGCCCGCATTGAGCGCGGCGGCCTTGCCGGGCTGCGGTCGATCGACGACTGTCACCTGTTGCGCGCGGGCGATCTCGGCAGTGGAATCGGTGCAGGCATTAGCGCTCACGACGATCTCGAGCGAATCGGTCAGCGCCACCTGCTGCAAAAGCGCATCAAGGCACGCCCCAATCACGGATTCCTCGTTGTGAGCCGCGATAACGACACTGGTCACCTGACTCCCCCTAAGCTGACGGCATGGCGAATTCCGGCGTCTCGACGCACCCGATCACCCCGGAGGATGCCGCCTCGGTCAGCGAGTTTCTGCACGAGCACCTCGACGATCGGGTGTCCTCCGCGGCATGGAAGCAGCTCATCCTGCCGCCGTGGAAACACGTCGGCCCCAATCACGGATTCCAGCTCGTCACCGACGATGGTGTCGTCGTCGGTGCGTATGTTGCCATCTATTCGAAGCGCGACGTCGATGGAGTCACTATCGATGTCTGCAACCTCGCGGCGTTCTGCGTACTCGAGGCCTTCCGCATGCACAGCCTGAGGCTCATCCGTGCACTTCTCAAGCAACCCAACTTCGTCTTCACCGACTTGTCGCCCAGCGGGAATGTCGTTGCGATGAACGAACGATTGGGGTTCCACCGCCTCGACACAGCCACCCGACTCGTGGTCAACCTCCCCCATATTCATGGTCGTGGTCTTCGGCTGACGAGCGATCCGGTGGCCCTCGATCGCGTTCTCGTCGGTCGTGATGCACGCGTCTACCGCGATCATCGCGACGCTGCCGCCGCGGAACACCTGCTCGTCGAGCGAGAGGGAAACTACGGGTACCTGATGTTCCGGCGCGACCGCCGGAAAGGACTGCAGCTGTTCGCCACACCGCTGTACGTCGGCGGCTCCAGTGAGTGCATCGAATCCTCGTGGGGAGCGGTCCGATCTCACCTGCTGAGCAGTGGGCTGGTGTTCACGCTCGCCGAACACCGAGTTCTTGGCTTCGCCCGAGGGCTCGGCACGACGTTGGCTAACCCACGATCCAAGATGTTTCGTGGAAGCGGCATTCAGGCCGATCAGGTCGACTACCTGTACAGCGAACTCGCGCTCGTTGAGTGGTGAGGGGAGCACGAGCGCGCTAGGCTGACGCACGCTTGGCATCAACGAAATCCGTCAGGGTGCCCACTGTCTCGAAGAGTTCGGCGCCGAACTCCTCGTCATCGATCGTGATATCGAAATGCTCCTCCAGCTCAGCGACCAGCTGCACGACACCGAAAGAATCCAGTTCGGGTAACGCGCCAAACAGCGGCGTATCTCGGTGAAGATCCGCTGGGTGCTGCGTGAGCTCCAGCGTTTCGATCAGCACGTTGCGCACGGCGTCGAGAGTATTGGTCATGGCTGCTCCGTTCGATTCAGACGAGCACCTCTGCGGGTGCAGGGTGTCCTAGGAAAGCTGTAGGGCTGGCGGTCAGACCGTAGGCGCCCTGTTGAAAGATGACGATGAGGTCGTCAATTACTGCGTGCGGCAGCTCGATGTCGTCACCGAGCAGGTCGAGTGGCGTGCAGAGACAGCCCACGACCGTGGTGTTCTCCTCGACGGGTGTGTCAGCACGGGTTCCCACGATCACAGGATAGTTGCGCCGAATCGCCTGCCCGAAGTTGCCGGACGCGGCCAGCTGATGGTGCATCCCCCCGTCAACCACCAGATAGGTCTTGCCGCGCGAGACCTTGCGATCCAGTACACGGGTGACGTACACACCGCACTCGCCAACGATGTAGCGGCCGAGTTCGATAACCGGCTTCGCCTCGGGCAGTCTCTGAGCGATAGGTCCGTCGACGAGCGCGTGGAGGTCGGCAGCCACGGCATCGAGATCGAGCGGCTGATCCTTTTCCGTATAGGGAATGCCGAAGCCGCCACCGAGATTCAGATACCGCACGGGGGTCGCTAGGTGCTCGGCGAGGTTGCTCACGAGATCCACCGTACGGCGTTGCGCCTCAGCGATGATGGCCGCATTGAGGTTCTGCGAGCCAGCGAAGACGTGGAATCCCAGGATGTCGAGACCCGCAGACGCGTACTCACTCAAAACGTCTGGCACCAGCTCCGCATCGATGCCGAATTGCTGCGGGCCGCCGCCCATGCGCATGCCCGACCCTTTCACCGCGAAGTCTGGATTGACCCGGATTGCGATTCTGGGGGTCAGACCAAGCTCCTCACCAGCCTTGATCACACGCTCGAGCTCGGTGGTGGATTCAATTTCGACGATGATTCCGGCCGCGACTGCCTGTCGGATCTCGGCCGGCGCCTTGCCGGGCCCGGCGAAGCTAACTCGGTCGGCACTGATCGTGCTGTCCAGTGCTGTCTGCATCTCCAGAGCGGATGCCACGTCGATGCGGTCGACGCGCGCCGCAAGGTGCTGCACCATCGCGGGCATCGGGTTGGCCTTCATCGCGTAGCTGAGCTCGATGCGACGCGGTAGCGCCGCGCGCAATCGATCCACCCGCGCGTCGAGAATGTCGCGGTCATACGCGAAGAAGGGTGTCGATCCCACTCGTGCCGCAAGCCTCGACAGTGGCATGCCCCCCAGACGGAGCTCTCCGTCCAGTGTGCCGAACGCGGCCAGGTGCTCGTAGGGCTTCATGTGGACACCTGTGCCTTCATAAGATTCCGATCGAACTTCCCGTTGGGTGACCGTGGCAGCTCGTCGCGGACATCAATCTGCGTCGGCACCATATACAGCGGCAGCACCTGTCGAAGCGCACTGAGTAGTAGTGCGGTGTCGAGGATTCCGTCCACCGCCGTCGCAATCAGAACAATACGGTGTCCGATACCGACTTCCTCGATACCGAGGGCGACCGCATCCCGAACCACACCGGTCGCGTACGCCGCCTCCTCGATCTCACTCGGGCTCACGCGGTACCCCGATGTCTTGATCATGTCGTCGGTTCGGCCGACGAAATAGAGAAAACCTTCCATATCGGCGACCACGGTGTCGCCCGACCACACGGCCCTTTCCGGTGCGCGCCACGGCTGATCCTGATGATGCACCGGGCGGTATCGCTCCGCTGTCCGCTCCGGGTCGTTCCAGTACCCCAGCGCGACGAGCGCCCCGCGATGGACGAGTTCGCCTTCTTCACCCGGCGCGCAGCGTGTCCCATCGGGATGCAGAACGAGAATCTCCGCGTTGGGGATCGCCTTTCCGATCGAGTCTGGGTGGCGGTCTACCTCGCTCGGGTCGAGGTAGGTCGACCGGAACGCCTCGGTCAGCCCGTACATCAAATACGGATCGGCATTCGTGAATATGCTGCGAAGTCGATCAAGAACCGTGCGCGGCATCCGGCCACCCGTGTTGGCCCAATACCGCACCCGCGCGGCGGCCTCCTCTGGCCAAGCCACGTCCGCGATCTGGAGCCAGAGCGGAGGCACACCGGTAATGCCGGTCACACCGTGCAGCGCGCACAGTTTCGGTACATCCCGCGGCAAAAGATAGTTCACCAGAACGCAATGTGCACCAACGGCGAACGCTGTCGTCACCTGACTGAGCCCCGCATCGAAGCTCAACGGCAGGATGCTCAGGATCACGTCAGCGCTCGTGTTTCCGAGATACGTGCTCACACTCTCGGCACCGACGATGAGGTTGCGGTGGCTCAGCACGACGCCCTTGGGCATTCCCGTGCTTCCCGACGTGTAGAGGATCGCCGCCGGGTCGATGTCGATTGCGGCAGACCCGCTCGCCTCGGTCGTCCCATCGGTGGAGTCCCGCAGCGGCGAGACACGGTACCGGACAGAATCCATACCCTCCGCCGCGCCGACCACCAGGACCTGCTCCACCGATCCGTCCACGAGGACCGCGGGAAGCTGGGCGAGCCGATCTGCCGATGTCACCAGGAATCGCGCGCCGCTATCGTTCACGATGTGACCGACCTGCGCCGGCTTGAGGACGTGATTTATCGGAACGAAGATTCCCCCGGCCGCGGACGTCGCAAACATCGCGACAACCGACTCGATGCGTTTTTCGAGGTAAATCGCCACCCGGTCACTGGGCTGAAGGCCGAGTTCCTGCAGCTGCACAGCAGCAGCGCGCACCGACTGCCAGAGAGGGCCATAGGAGACGGTCTCCTTCTTGTAGGAGAGCGCCGCGGACTGTGGGGTCGTCTCCGCCGCCTGCTCGAGAAGATGATGGATGTTCGTACGAATCGGTGTCACGGTGCCCTCCGCTCGCGAATATATCGTGCGAACTCCTCGCTGTCATTGAGGTTAACGTACCGGCGCCCCTGCGCATCGGTTTCGGGGTTCGTGCCGTCATCCGGCACGGCCCGCCCTGGCTGAGTGAACCCGGATACCTCGTCAAAAACACTGACATAGGCCTCGGCCTGCGGACGCCAGTCGAGCTGCGTTGACACCCTCTCGCGCGCTTTCTTTCCCAGATCCACGCGAAGGGCTGGGTCATCGATCAGCCGTTCCACCGCATCCGCGAACGCTCCGATGTCGCCCGACGGTACGTAGAGCAGGGTGTCTCCACCAGACACCCGCGTCTCCACGAGGTCGAAGGAGACGGAGGGGAGGCCGTACGACATGTACTCCATCGTCTTGTTCATCGTGGACAGATCATTGAGTGGTGTCTTTAAATCGGGGCACAGCCCGATGTCGGCGCTGCTGAGATGTTCTGCGATCGCGACCCGATCGACGCGTCCCGTGAACCTGACGTGATCGTCGAGCCCCAACGCCGTCGACTGCCGTTTGAGGTCTTCGAGGCAGTCCCCGAACCCGAGCAGGGTCGCGGTGACGTGAGTGCGGCCGCGATTGTGGACGAGCTCATCCATGACCAACAGCACCTGATCGACACCATCCTGCGGCCCCATGATGCCGAGATAGGCGAGGTTGATTCCGTTGGTCGGGCGAGGATTCTCCGGGTAGATCGGGCGCATCTGCTTCGTATCAGGCCCACTGCGCACGACGGTGACCTCGTCAGGCCGACGTCCTCCCCGACGCACAGCGGTCGCCTTGTACGACTCGTTTGTGGAGGTGATGCGGTCGGCGGTTCGGAATGATCGTCGCTCCAGCCACCTCAATCCGGCGTACTGAAGTCTCTGCCCGATGCCCTGCGGTGCCCCAAAACGAGAGACGAACAGCTCAGGGTTGAGGTCGTGATGATCGAAAATGAACCGCACTTTTCGAACCCGCCAGATCAGTGCCAGTAGCCAGAAAGTGTCCGGCGGGTTGCACGCCTGAATGATGTCGAATCGGCGGTGGCGCCATGCCGCGAGCGAGAGCCAAGCCGTTCGCACCCAGCTGTACGCGAACTCCCAGACGAAGCCCAGCAGTCCCTGCGCCTCGGGTGCCGGCGTGTACTTGTAGATGTCGACGCCGTCGATGCATTGGCGCGGGGGGTCGCCAGGGCCCTTCGGGCAGATCACGCTCACGCTGTAGCCTCGCGCGGTCAGAGCCTGACACTCCAACCACACCCTCCGGTCGAGGGGCACGGGAAGGTTCTGCACGATGATCAGAACGTGGGGGCCAACGGGATAGTACTTCATGAGTGTTCCTCTCCATTGCGCAGGAAGGGGATACGTTTGCCCCACTTGGAGCGAGCCACAACCGCCAGCCCCTCTGGGATCACTCTCGGTGCGATCAAACGCGTCACGATCAGGTGGATTACGGTCACGGTCGCCGCGATCACGAGGATCGAAGCCCAATCGGGAAGGCTTCGTGTGAGCAACATGGAACCCCATCCCGCCGCACCGGAAGTCACGACGGCGGTGATGACGAACATAAACGGGCCAGCAACCGTGCGCACTGGCGCCGCCAGGATCCGCGCGACCAGAAACCATCGACTGACGGTGGCAACGACGCACACTCCGAGGAACCCCCACGCCACGGCCACGAGTCCGAAGCGAGCCAGAACCGCGGTGGTACCGAGCGTAAGTCCATCAATGACGAGGGCATATGCGAACCATTTGCCCGGCTTGCCGATGCCATAGAACAGGCCGTGGTCGAGCCATGCCCCGACCGTGAGCGTGCCCGCAATGGCCAGGATCTGTGCGATGGGATAGCTCGCCGACCAAGCCGCGCCGAACAGTATCGGAACCATCATCGGAGCTGCCACGGCAACGATCGTGAGCGGTAGCGACAGCGCGGCGTACGACATGCGCGATGCGCGCAGGTACGCGTTGAGCAAGCGTTCCTTATTTTCCCGGATGCGTGCGAACGCGACAGTGGTCACCGGCACGATCGCGCTCCCCGTGAGATCCTGAACAACTTGCACGAGACGCTGCGCGATATTCATGTAGCCCAGTGACGCTACCCCGAGCGTCGACGAGATCACGGCGGCCTCGCCAGAGGCCCGAATCATCGCGACGAATTCCACGCCCAAGACTTGCCCGCCGAACCGTGCCATGGTCGCGAACTCGCGCCGATTGAACATGAGGTTCGGGCGCCACCCGGCGGCGATCCACGCCAGAATCGCCGTGATCGCGGGGGCGACGAGGCTCTGTCCGACCAGCGCCCACACTCCCAACCCGCTGAACGCCATCACCATCGCGACGACCTGCGCGATGACGGCAGCGACCGCACCCTGGGCGGCGAGCACAGAGAAGCGCATTGTGCGCCGGAGTATCGCCATCGGTACGGAACCGAAAGCAGTGAACACCACCCAGAGTGACAGTGTCTGCAGCACCGGCACGACGTCGGGATTGCTGAAGAGGATCCCCATTAACGGCGCGATCGCGATGAGTGCGACCCCCAGCACCACGCCGGCGCTGAGTGAGAACCAGAATGCCGTGCTGAGCATCCGCTGGTCCGCTTTCGCCACTTGCACGATGTAGGCGGCGAAGCCCAGATCCGACAGTAGGTAGAAGAACGGCAGGATCGTCGACGCCGCTGCGACGGTGCCGAAGTCTTCCGGGCTCAACAGGCGCGTCAGCACCGCGATCGTGACGAAGCCAAGAAGGCGAATCACCCATTTCTGCGCGGTGAGCCACAGCACACCCGAAGCCGTCTGCCGCCCGACGGCATCCTCAGGGCCCTGTTCGTTGGGCGAGACGCGTGCCGTGGTCTTCACGTGGCATCCCGTCCAACAGCGCGCTGGATGCGTCGCATAACCTTCTCGACCAGGCGGCGTGCCTCGCGGGGAAGGTCAGCGATCCACGCTCGACGGCCATAGGCAGAAACCGCCTCCCGATAAAACGTTGCCAGCCGAGCCGTCATCGCCTCAAGGCCGAAGCGCTTGGCCGCGAACTCCCGACCGAATTCGCCCAGTTCTGCACGGCAAGGAGCGTTCGACAACAGCTCCCGAACGGCACGAACGAGGTCGCCGACCGGATCGGAGACAGCATCGGGGCTCCAGTAGCTCGATCGCGCGAGCGACTCGGCTGTTGACGGTTCAAACAGCTTCGACCAGCCCGCCTCGCCCTGCACGATCAGCGGCCGGCCGAACGCGAGCGAACGGGCAGCAGAACCACCCATGCCGAGCATGATGTCGGCTGCAGCGTACGCCGGTCGAGGATCGACCAGAGCACCGAGCATCCGCACAGCGTCGCGACCAACGGCCGTGTTGACATCACGCGCTCGAGCGCCCAGTCGCTCTCCCCCATCGCCAGCGCCGACGACGAACAGGGTGACATCCTCGGTCGCGAGCAACCGCATGGCATCGATGGCGGCCTCGATGGAGGTCGCCTTCATGTTGCTGTCGAGCCGACTGACAATTCCCAGCAGCAGACCGTCGCCCAGATCGTTCTCGCGACGGAACGCCCCGGCATCCCCCGACGTCGGTGAGTCCCGCGCCATGTCGACGGGGGGTGAGATCAGAATGGTCGGCCCTGGCCGATCGACGAGCTCATCCACGAGGTATCCGGTGCCGACGATCAACGGCATGTGGCGCAGCACGATGGGGGCGATGCTCATCTCGTACACCGTCTGCACCCAGGGCACTCCCCCGAAACGCGCCGGGCCCCAAAAGACCTGACGGGCCAGGCTCCACATCCCATAGACATGGATGAGGTCGACCTGCAGCCGCCGGGCCATCGAGGAAAGTTGAGCGGCGTGGGCCCGCATCCCGGGCAGCGCGTCATAGATCTCGATGGAGACGCCCTGCGCAGCCGCGTAGGTGAGCAGATTGGGTTCGGGAGCCAGCGACGCACGTTCGCCGACCAGCCAGGATTCCACGCCGTGCGCACGCAGCGCGACCGAGAAATCAACCGCATTAATCTGGGTGCCACCGAGTTCGAGGCTGTTCAGAAGGACAAGTACCCGCATGGCTTCCCCGCTCAGCGAACCACGGAGGATCGCAGAACGTCGGCGACGCGCTCCTGCTGGGTCTGGGTCAGGTGCGGAAACATTGGTAGTGACAGGATGCGGTCGGCGGCGGCCTCCGCTACGGGGAACCGACCGCGCTGATAGCCGAGCTCGGCGTACGCCTCAGTCAGGTGCACCGGCGTTGGGTAGTGGATGCCAACACCGATGCCCGCTTCGGACAGCCCAGCCATGACGCGGTCGCGGTCGGCGACCCGCACCACGTAGAGGTGCCAGACATCGGTGTTACCTGGGCGCGACGTGGGGGTGCGCACGCCCTCGATATCGGCGAGCAATGCGGAATAGAGATCTGCCGCAACCCGGCGCGCGGCGTTCCACCCGTCGAGCCGCTTCAGCTTCGCCCGCAGCACGGGAGCCTGAATCGCATCCAAGCGGGCGTTCATACCGATGTGATCGTGTACGTATTTTATAGAGCTGCCGTGGCCGGCCAGGTTGCGGATGTACCCCGCGATACTCGCATCGTCCGTCATGACGGCGCCTGCGTCTCCGGCTGCGCCGAGATTTTTGCCCGGGTAGAAACTCGTCGCCCCTACCCCGGCTAACGCGCCTGCCCGCCCAGCGGTCGACGACGCCCCCTGTGACTGGGCGGCATCCTCAACCACAACGAGACCGTGTTTGTCGGCGATCGGCAGGATGCGCTCGACGGGGGCCGTCTGGCCGAACAGGTGCACCGGCACGATGACCCGCGTGCGCTCGGAGATGGCGGCCTCAACGGCGTCGGGGCCGATGAGCAGGTGCTCCTCGTCGACATCCACGAAGACGGGCACGGCACCGATGCGCGAGACTGCCTCCGCCGTCGCGATAAAGGTGTTCGCCGGCATGATGACCTCGTCGCCAGGACCGACGCCGACAGCACGGAAGGCGAGCTCGAGAGCATCCGTGCCATTCGAGACACCGATCACGTGCTCGACCCCGATGTACTCGGCGTACTCGTGCTCGAAGGCGTCAACCTCGTCGCCACCGATGAATCCGGCGGATTCGAACTGGCGCTGCCACACAGGCAGCACCTCGTCGGCGATCTCGGCCTGCTGGGCAGCCAGATCGATGAACGGGATGCTCACTCTGTCACCCCCAGCTGCCGAGCGGGAACGCCAGCCCATGTCTCTGAATCGTGGATGTCGCTGAGCACGACCGCCCCCATGCCGATCGTGGCTCCGGGCCCGATCGATAGTCCCTGCCGCACCGCGGAGTTCATCCCGAGATACGCCCCGCGCCCGATACGGACTCCACCGCCGAGGGCGACGCCCGCCGCGAGCGTGGCAAAATCGTCGATGAGGCAGTCGTGCGTGATGGTGACCCGCGGCATGGCGACGACATGCTCGCCGATCTCGGCATCCGCGGTGAGTACAACACCGGCGAGGAGGATCGAGCCGAGGCCGACCGGGCACGCGCCAGGGTTGCGCACTGAGGGATCGATGACCGTCGCATACCGCTCTGACTCGATGCCGAGCGCGCTGAGCCGCTCGACGACCCGCTCGCGGCCCAAGCCAGACCCCACGCAGACGAGTACATCGGCATCCGGATAGAGCGCGATGTCATCGATGCCGCCGAGTATGGACGCACCGGCGATGGTGCGCGGAAGCTCGTCATGCCGATCGTCGAGGAACCCCAGAACCTCCCCGCCTGCTTCGCGCACCACAGGCAGCACCTCGCGGGCGAGGCCGCTGGCGGCGATGAGAATGAGCGGACGGCTCATGCCGCTGTCCCCGCTTCGCCGTTCGCCGCGCCGGTCAGCGCGTCAACGACCTGCGTCAGCTCGGCCTCGGTCAGCTGGTGGAATACGGGCAAGATGAGCGTGTTGTCAGTGAGGTGCTCCGTCACCGGCAGCGGAACCGATCCGGTATCGCGGTCGGCATACGCCGGCTGACGGTGGGCGGCCATGATGCCGCGGCGCGCCGAGACATCGGCGTCGGCGAGCGCCTCGAGCAACTCTTCGCGGGTCAGCGGGAAGCCCTCCTCGACTTCCACCCACAGCGACTGAAAATTGGAGGTGCCGTACTCCGGGTCAGTCACGATCCGCAGTCCCGGGATGTCGGCGATCCGATGCGCATACTCCGCCGCGATCTCGCGGCGCCGGGCCACGATCTCGGGCAAACGGCCGAGTTGCACGATACCGACGGCGGCCTGCATGTCGGTCATCCGATAGTTGAATCCAACCTCACCGAATTCCTCGGCCGGGGCAATTACGTTGGCCGCGCGGTCAGCTGCGGAGACGCTCATGGCATGTTCGCGGAGCTGGCGGGCACGGGCGGCCCATGCCGCGTTCGAGGTGGTGAGCATGCCACCCTCACCGGTCGTCAGAAGCTTGCGCGGATGGAACGACCAGGCGGCGATATCTGCGCCCGCTCCCACCGGGCGTCCCTTGTACGTCGATCCTGCACCGCAGGCGGCATCTTCGATGACCAAGATGCTGCGGGGGTCGGTCACAGCGCGGATCGAGTCGAGGTCAACGGGCATTCCGCCCTGATCGACGACAATTACGGCGCGGGTGCGATCGGTGAGCGCGGCACGCACGGTCTCTGCCGTGACGTTGCCGGTCAGCGGGTCGACATCTGCGAATACTGGTCGCGCCCCAACGTAGGTAGGCGCATTCGCCGTCGCGATGAAGGAGAAGGAGGGAATGACCACGTCGTCTCCCGCCTCGATCCCGCCCACCACGAGCGCGAGATGCAGCGCCGTGGTGCAGTTCGATGTCGCGACGGCGTGCTCAGCCTGCATCGCCTCGGCGAAGGCAGCCTCGAACGCGGCGACCCGAGGGCCCTGCGCGACCCAGCCGGAGGCGATGACCTCGGCGACCGCCTCTGCCTCCTCGGTGCCGAGCCACGGCTTCATGACGTTGACCCGGCTCATATGACGGCCTCCGACTTTCCGGCCGAGATCTCCTCGCGCAGCGGACGCCACCACTCGACGAGCGAGCGGAGGCCATCTTCCAGCGAGACCTCGGCGGTGAATCCGAGGTCGACTTGGGCCGCGACAGTGTCGGCGAGCCGACGCGTCACTCCGTTCACCGCGCGCTCGGGGCCGTGTTCGACACTGAGGTCGGAGTCCATGGCGCGCAGCAGCGCCTGGGCGAGTTCGAGCAGGCTCGTTTCCCGGCCGCTCGCCACGTTGTAGACGCCGTCAACGATGTCGCTCTGGGCGGCGAGGATGTTGGCGCGGGCGATGTCCTGGGTGACGACGAAGTCCATCGTCTGCTGGCCGTCGCCGAAGATCAGCGGGGGCTTGCCGTCGGCGATGCGCTCCATCCAACGGACGAGCACCTCGGTGTACAAGCCGTGCACGTCCATGCGGGGGCCGTAAACGTTGAAGTAGCGCAGGATGACGAAGTCGAGGCCGTTCATCGCACGGAAGCTGCGGATCATGCCCTCGTTGAATGACTTGGCCGCGCCGTAGAATGTGTCGTTGTTGTGGTGGTGGTGACGCTCGGTGGTCGGAAACTCTTCCGCCAAGCCGTAGACGGAGGCGCTCGATGCCGAGATCAGTTTGTTGACGCCGAGTTCGGCAGCGGCCTCCACAACGTTGAAGGTGCCATCCACGAGAACCTCGAGGGCGAGGCGCGGGTCTTCCGCGCACTGGGTGATGCGGATGGCGGCCTCGTGGAAGACCAGGTCTTTGCCGACGGTGAGTTCGCGAACAAAATCCTTGTCACGGAGGTCGCCCTCGTGCACGGTCACCTTGCCGGTCTGCATAGCGTCATCGAGGTTGGCACGACGCCCTCGCACAAGATTGTCGAGCACGTCGACGTGAGCGGCGCCGGCGTCCAGCAGCTGATCGACGATGTGCGATCCGATGGTGCCCGCCCCGCCGGTGACGAGGATGGTGGTTCCGGAAATGTCGCTCATGATGCGTGCTCCTTTGACAGGGGGACGGAGTCAATCGGACTTGGGGCGCCCGACAGGGCGAGACTACGGCTCGCAGCTTCGAGCACGGAAAGTACGCGCAGACCGGCGCGGCCGTCGGTGCGCGGCCGTCGGCCGTCGCGGATGCTCTCAGCGAACTCGGTGGTCATCGCCCCGAGGGCTTCGCGCTCAGGCAAGGCGGGAGACCAAGTGTCACCGAGGCGGTACGAGACGGTCGCTGCCGCGCGGTCGGCGGCGCTCGTCGAGACCTGCGTAAGGTCGACGCCCCGGTCGTAGACGCTCAGGCGTTGCTGCGGATTCAGATCATCCCAGACGAGGGTCTGCTTGGTTCCGCCGACGACCATCTGACGGATCTTGGTCGGGCTGAGCCAGTTGACGTGCACGTGCGCCATGGCGCCACCCTCGAGCGGAAGGCTGAGGTAGCCGACGCAGGACTTGCCGGAACCGAGCGGGTCTGCGCCCTGAGCGGCGGCGGTCGTTGCGGTGAGACCGCCCGGAAGGATGAAATCCATGATCGAGAGATCGTGCGGGGCGAGATCCCAGAAGACGTCAACGTCGGGCTGAATCAGACCGAGGTTGATGCGTACCGAGTCGATGAACAGGATGTCGCCCAGCATGCCGTTTGCGATCAGCTCGCGGATCTTCATCACGGCAGGGGTGTAGCAGTATGTGTGGTCGGCCATCAGCACCAGGCCGCGCTCGTCGGCCTCGCGGACCATTTCGAGCCCACGCTCACGGCTGTCGGCCAGCGGCTTCTCGACGACCACGTGCTTGCCTGCGCGGAGCGCCTTCAGCACGATGGGGTGATGGGTGCGCGCGGGAGTCGCGATGGCGACAGCGTCGAGGTCTGGATTGGTGAGCAACTCATCGAGGTCTGTGACGACCGGCACTCCCCCAAGCGAGGTGGCGAGCTTTTCGGCGCGCCCCCGATCGAGATCGCAGATCGCGATCAACTGCCACTGGGGGTTCGCGCGAAAGTTTCTCGCGAGGTTCGGACCCCAGTAGCCCGCACCGACGACAGCTACGCGCAGTGGATTATTCACCATGCCCCATTCTGGTCTCCGGAGGGCTGCCAGCGGCAGCCCTCGATCCGGGGTCACGAGTTCGGAACGAATCCCACGTCGACCCAGTAGTTGTGAGGCGAGGCGTTGCTCATGAACCCGCTTCCGTAAACATAGGCGCCGCCGTTCGCGGGCGTACTGAGGGATCCGCTCGTGGTAGCCGCCGCCAGGCCGTTCAGGTCGACAGCGTACCTGCCGGAGGTACTCAGTAGTCCGACCCGGTACTCCGTTCCTGCCGCTATAGCGACCGGTGTACTCAACGTGGCGGTCTGCCATCCGCTTGCAGTCTCACCGGTGAACGACACTGTGCCGAGAAGGCTCCCCGTGCCAGACCAGAGATATCCGGTGTGGGTGCCGGTATTCGTCGGTCCCTTGTAGAAGCGGATCGTCTTAACTGTGCCAGCGACCGATGTCGAGAAGCGTGTGCCGACCTGCACGGTGGCAGGGTCGTTCCAGTTGACGTTGGCTGGCACCGCGTTCTCGGCGAAAATGGATTGCGCGGTCACCTCAACGGGCTGTGACGTCGTCGTGAATGACCAGGATGTTCCAATCTGTGTGGAGCCAGAACTCACGCTCGCGGTGTAGCTCGTTGACCAGCCGAGCGGACTCGCTGGCACAAAGGTCACGTTGCTGGAGCCGGCCGAATAGCTGCTCGTTCCAGCGACCGCTCCCGAGGGACCCGTCAGCTGAAGAGTCGCCGTCGCGGCATCTGCGCCCGTGACCTCGGCGGTGACCGACACGGTTGGTGACACATCCGTCGCGTTAGCCCCTGGCGACACCACGCCCACGCTCACCGCGGGAGGAGTCGGCGTCGGGGTCGGGGTCGGCGTCGGCGTTGGGGTCGGCGTCGGCGTTGGGGTCGGCGTTGGGGTCGGCCCGGTTGCGAAGACGACATCCACGAAGTAGTTCGTCGAGTTCCACACCGAGGTGGGCATGCCACCCGCCGCCCCGTAGAGGTACCGTCCGTTGCTTGCCTCTGCGGTGAGGGGGCCGCTCGTGCGTGTGCTGGTGAAGTAGGACGGTGTGGCGGAGTAGCGGCCCACGGGCGCCAGGTAAGACACAATATATGTCGTCCCCACCGTGAGCGCGTATGGCGTCGCGAGCGTCGCCGTCTGCCATCCGCTTGCCGTCTCACCGGTGAAGCTGACGGTGGCGAGTCGGGTACCCGACGTCGACCAGAGCGAACCGGTGTGCGTTCCGGTGTTGCCCGCACTCTTGTAGAAGCGGATCGCTGTGACCGAGCCAGCCTGTGAGGTGCGGAAGGCCATACCGAGCTCGACAGCAATGGTGTCAGGGTCTTGGGTGATGCTCGGGGTACCAGAGATCAGAGAATATTCGGGGTCGGGAGCGGTGTTGGTTCCGGTCGTGAACGACCAAGTTCCGCCGCTCGGCGTGGTTGATCCGATAGTCACCGTCGCCGTGTACGACGTGGATTGCGCCAGCGCCACTGTCGGAGCGAAGGTCACCGTGCGGGTGGAGGTCGAGTACGTCGAGGTGCCTGCGACTGATCCGCTCGGGCCGGCGAGAGCCAAAGAAGGCGTTCCTGATGTGCTTTCCCCGGACATCACCGCAGACACCGACGTTGAGGTCGCTACTCCGACCGCCCCCGCTACTGGTGTCTTCGACACAACCGTCACCGGGACGGGTGCCGAGGTCACGAATGTCACGTCGACGAAGTAGTTCGTCGCCTTGAAGGTTGAGGTCGGGAATCCACCGGCGGGGCCATAACGGTATTTGCCGTTATTTGCCGCCGGTGCCGTCAGCGGGCCACTTGTTTTCGCAGTGCTGAAATCGTTCGCGGTGGCGGAGTACCTCCCGACCGGCGCCAGGTAGGAAACAACGTAGGTTGCTCCCGCGGTGAGGGCCAGAGGGTTCGAAAGCGTCGCAGTCTGCCATCCGGTCGCCGTCTCACCGGTGAAAGTGACAGTGGCAAGCCGCGTGCCGGTTGACGACCAGATCGACCCCGTGTGCGTGCCGGTGTTTCCGGTTCCCTTGTAGAAGCGGATCTGGGTGACCGAGCCGGGCTGCGATGACGTGAAGGCCATCCCGAGTTCGACGGCGCTGGTGTCATTAGCCGCCACGGTGACCGGAGTATCCAGAATCAGATTGTAGGCAGTTCCGGTTGGCGCGGTTCCCGCGGTCGTAAACGACCAGCTTCCGCCTGAGAGCGCGGTCGATCCCGACGCGACGACGACGGAATAGGTCGTGCCGCTGGTCAGCGCTGATGCAGGCATGAACGTCAGGGTCTTGGTTGCGGACGCATACGTCACAGTTCCGGCAACAGCGGTGGCGCCAGTGGTGACGGTCACGGTGGGCACAGGTGTTCCCGGATCGGCGGAAAGAGTGGCAGTAATCGACGTTGAGGTGGCGACGCCGGTCGCACCCCCCTGTGGCGTCCGTGAGGTGACCGTGGGAAGCGGGGTAGCACCACCCGCAGTGAACAGCACGTCGACGAAGTAGTTGGTCGTCGACGGCGAGGACGGGAAGCCGTTGCTGTAGTTGAAGACGGCGCCGTTGGCAGGAACCGTGAGGAATCCGCTCGTGTATGGCTGGCTGAATGCTCCGGCGGTAGTGGAGTAGTTACCGCTCGTTGCCCGGTACGAAGCGACGTACTGAGTGCCCGCCGTGATGTCGACCGGCTGGCTGAAGTAAACGGTCTGCCAGCCGCTGGCGCTCTCACTGACGAAGGTCGCTGTTGCCAGCTGCGTTCCGGTCGATGACCAGAGGGTGCCCGTGTGGGTGCCCGTGTTCGTCGAGCCCTTGTAGAAGCTCATGCCGACGATCGAACCGTCGGTGCTTGAACTGAACGAGACACCGAGGGTGACCGGGCTATCGGCAACGTGCAGCACCTCCGGCACCGCCGACGACGAGAAAATCGACGTCGGGCAGGATGCGCCGCTTCCCTGCGCTGCAGTCGTGAAGGTCCAGGTATTGCCGGTTGACAGCGGGCCGGCCGGGCCGCTCGCCACAATGGTCGCCGTGTACGAAGTGCTCGCGCCCAGCGCCGCGGTCGGTGTGAAGGTGGCCTTCATCGTGGAGGCGTTGTAGGCACTGGTTCCCGCGATCACAGCTCCGGCCGCAGTCTTGAGTGACAGGCTGACCGTGGATGCAGTCACCGAGCCCGCCAGCACTGCATCCACCACGGTAGACGTGGCGGCACAGGTGGAGTTCGCGAGCGGGTAACGCGACGCCACCGATACCGGTGAGTTGTTTTGCGTCGAGAAGATCACGTCAACGTAGTAGTTGCTGGCCTGGTAGCTCGCGCTGGGGAAGGTGCCAGGGTTGCCGTAGACACCCGGCGATGGCTGCCCGTACCCGTATGCCACCGTCAACGGGGGCGAAAGTTTCGACGAGTAAGCCCAGTAGTAGCTGGCCGAGGGGTAGCGACCGACGGGCGCGGTGTACGACACCGTGTACTTCTGCCCTGCGGTAACGCTGACCGGGTTCGAGAACTGGGCAGTCTGCCATCCACTTGCCGTCTCGTTCGTGAATGTCACCTGCGCCAGGCGAGCGCCGGCGGCGTTCCAGAGGGAGCCGGTGTGGGTCCCGGTGTTCGCCGTGCTCTTGTAGAAGCGCACGCCGTTGACGAAACCGCTCACATCAGGGCTGAAGTTAAGGCCGAGCTCGACTGCGCTCGTGTCACCGGAGTCAGCGACGCGCGGGGTCTCTGCGCCGAAGACGCTCGCCGGCGCGGTGACGGTTACCGTCACCGTCGTCGGCACCGAGGTGTTCGCGCTGTCATCGGTGGCGCGCACCCGGACCGGCTGGGAGCCGAGACCGGTCTGGCTGTAGGAGTAGCTCCACGACGAGGTGCCCGTAGCGTGATGCCAGGCTGTCCCGCCGTCCGTTGAAACCTCGACGCCAGCGACCACACCGCCTGAGTCCTGCGCGGTGCCCGAGACCGTCACCATTGAGCCGTTGCTCTGCGTCGAATTCGCCGCGGGAGAGACGATGGTGACCGTGGGCGCCGTCGTATCGGTGCTCTTGGCGGCAGGCACGAGGCCATCCATCAGGGTTAAGGGCTGCGCCGACATGTCGGCAAGGATGTTGACCTGTGCCTGCTGCATGCGAGCATCGGCCGGGGCGCCGTTGCCATCGTGATTCTGGGTGAGGCCCCACGCCCACTGGATGGAACCCGCGCCGAAGACGAGCGCGCCGCTGGGGGCGCGGTAGAGGATCAGGTTGTGCGTGGTGGTTCCCGGGGCTACGACGTTGCCGAAGTCCTGGAGTATCTCTGGCGAGGGGCCCACTGTCGTCGAAAGTTTGACCAACCCGGCGGGGCTGAAACCGTTGTCGCTGACCTCGTTCGACTCGTAACCAACGGTGTGCGGGGCGAGAGCCTGGCTCGTTCCTGCCGCCAGATTTGTGAGCGAAGTACCACGCCAGAGGCGGGTCTTCCCCTGATCCGCCGTCACGGTGACCGGCAGATCGTCGAAGTTCGCCATGTACATCGTGCCCGAGAGGGCGTTCTCCGGAACGCCGCCTCCCGCGCTGGGCGGCGCAAAGCGCGGATCGCGCCAAGTCCCCGTCCATGCCGGGCTTGGGTCGATCTTCGCGTTCGCCCAGGTCTCCTTGTACGAGACGAGCGTTCGATAGCCGTTGGAGCCAGGGTCGACAGCGGATGCCTCATACCTGGTTTTCCAGTAGATCTCGTTGCCGGACAGGAACTGGAGGTTGACCCCGGCGTCCCGGGCTGCTTCGACATTGGCTCGTTGACCCGCCGACCAATATTCGTCGTGGCCAACGGAGAGGAATACCTTGTGATTCAGAAGCAGCGAACCATAGCGGTCGGTGTCAACGCCGGCTGCGTACGTCATGTCGTAGCCGTTGCGCTCTAAGAACTGCACCTGGGCGAATTCGTTGCTGAAGTAGAAGTCGCGCGCTGTTACGCCGTCCCTCGTCGCGAACGGACGGTTGTAGCTGAGCTTGTACGCCCTCCCGGCGCCACCACCTTGGTAGAAGTTCGCGCCGCCATACTTATTATAAGCCTGCCAGGTCGTATCGGATGTCTGGAAAAGCACATCGGACTGGCTGGAATCGTCGCGCACGACGAAGATGATATGGCTCGCTCCACCGGTGTCGGTGCGGGTCAGGAGAGCGACGTAGACACCCGAAACGGCCGTGGAGGGAACCGCCCAGGATGCGGAGAGCCCCCAGTTGCCGCAATCGGTTAGCGAGGTCGCCTCGTCGTAGGCACACGGCGGCTGGTTCTGCGGGAGCGACGCGGAGGGCGAGAAGCTCGTGATGAATCGTGCCCCGAGGCCCTGGTAGTACCCGGTGCGGTAGATGTCCAACCGATAGCTTGAGGCTGGCGTTGAGATCTTGAAACCGACAGTACTGCCCACGTTGACGCTGATATCTGTCGCGAAGCCCTGGATGGTCGAATCGCCCGCGCCCGAGATATCCCAGGTCGACGGATCGGTGCCCGGCTTGCTGTTCTCGCAGGCGATCTTGTTCGAGCTCGGTCCACACAGGTCCGTCACGGCCGCCGCCGGCACTGCGGGCACGCCGATGAGGGCGCTCGCCAGCAGCGCGATAGCGGCCACCATGGCAGTCGCTGGCGTCGAGATGGGTCGCCGCTGCATGGTCGGCCCCTTGGCGGGCTGGCGATCGAGCATCCGTGAGATCTTCGTCGACAAGGTGAACATGGTCATCAGAACGCTCCCACTGGCGCGATAACGACTCCGACGGAGCGCCACATTATTCGAAGGCCACCGGTAGTCGACCAGTTCTCCACGTAGTGCGGGGCGAGGGCAACCTCACCAGCGCCCGCCGTCATAGGCTCGATTCCGCTCACGGCGCCGCTCCTAGTGAAGAGGGCATTGCCGAGCGGTGCGTGGGCGATGGATGTTTTGGGTTCTTCGAGCCGAGTTCGCGCGAAAAACATTTCGGGAGAAATTCGCATGGGTATCTGCCTGTTGGGTACAGGTGGTGCTCGAGCCAGCATCATTTCTTGGGTAGCTCTTGCTGGCGCCTCGGTGGGGGGTTCCGAAGTGTTGTTAGGTTAGCCGGGAAGACTCGAGCAGTCAAGGACTGCACTACACTAACGCCGCGATCTTTTTTGATTCGACACGCTCATTATGCGAATACCCCCAGCAAAGGTGGCGATGAATTCACCAGCGGTGGTGAATTCATCGCCACCTTTCCACAGCCCACAGATAGCCTTCGACGCCCGAAAAGCCCGGAAATCAGCCCCGCTTTGGCCACTCTTCGACGGCTAAGCTTGAGTTCTTGTGAATGCTTACATCGACCTGTTGAAAACTCCGGGCATCGCCAGAATTATCGCGGCACAGCTAACCGCGCGCCTGCCCGGCGGCATGCTCTCTTTGGCGATCCTTCTCCACGTTGAACAGATCCACAATTCTTATGGCGCTGCTGGTCTTGTGCTCGCCGCAACGAGCGTTGGCCAAGGCGTCGCTGGGCCTCTTACAAGCCGATGGATGGGCGTCTGGGGAATGCGCAAAGTGCTCATCCTCACCCTCATCGTCTCTGCTGCCGCGATTTTCACCATCGCGCTCGCACCCCTCAGCGTCGGAATGTTCATGGTTGTCGGTCTCATCGCCGGACTCAGCAACCCGCCAGTGCAGCCCGCGGTGCGCACGATCTATCCCAAAATGGTGAACTCGAAGCAGCTCACCCCGCTCTTCTCCTTGGATGCCTCAGCTCAAGAAATTATTTGGGTTGCTGGCCCAGTGGCTGCCACGTTCATCGCCGTGCAGATCTCCACGACTACGGCGATCGTGGTTGCCGGCGCGTTCCTCCTCGGCGGCGGCGCGTGGTTTATTGCAAGCCCCGAGGTCGGTCAGGTGCGCATCCCGCGCAGCAAACGTTCTTTCGGTACCGTGCTGCGCAACCGTCCCGTGCTCTTGGCAACAATCACCGGTTTCCTACTGGTTGGCGCAGCCGCAGCAGTAGAGGCATCCGTAGTGTCAGTGTTTGGTCACGATGGCCCACAGGCAGGTTTCGTGCTCGGCATTTGGGCCATTGGCTCGCTCTTCGGTGGCCTGTCCCTCGGCCACTTACCGATCGGCCCGTGGGCTCTTGCCCGCCGCATGCTCATTGTGTTTGTCGGCATGGCATTGGCAATGATCCACCTCGATTTCTGGTGGCTCGCCATCATGCTGCTCATCGCTGGTATAGGCATTGCGCCGGCCTTCGCCGTGATTTTTGCGATCGTTTCGGCGAGCGTCAAGTTCAGCGATACCGCCGAGGCTTATGGATGGGTCGGCACCGGTCAGCTAATTGGTGCAGCCCTCGGCTCCGCTGTCGCCGGCTTTCTCATTGACGCCCACGGCCCCATCGGTGGATTCTGGGCTGCCACCGTGATCGCCGCGTTGGGCGTACTCGTGCCAACGCTGCTGCGCGGCTGGCACCCCGATTTGCGCGGCAAAGACGCAAGCCCGATTCCCGACACGGAGCCGATCAGCACGCTGCGCATGTAATTCCGGCATCGGTTGCGCTGAGCGTGCACGCCGTGATCTGATACGACGGCACCAGCAACAGCCCTACCAGCGTGGATGCACGGCGGCGCGGAAGTGGCGGTCGTAAATCTCGCTCACTCCGGCCATGAATCCTTCGCTCAAGGTGGGGACATCCCCGGCACCAGCATTGGACTGTGCCTGTGAAACATTGCGCGCACCAGGAATCACCGAGCTCACTCCAGGGTGCTTAGCAACCCACGCTAAGGCCACCTGTGGTGTCGAGAAGTCGGCAACGGCAGGCTCACCCGCAATGAGCGCAGCGAACTCGTGAACCGCCGCAATGCCGGTCTCGAAGTCGACGCCCGAGAAGGTTTCGCCCACATCGAACGCTTCGCCGCCACGGTTGTACGTGCGGTGATCATTCTCGGCGAAGGTGGTGTCGACGGTGTACTTGCCACTGAGCAGGCCTGAGGCGAGCGGCACACGGGCAATGATTCCGACGCCAGCATCGAGCGCTGTCGGCAGTACCGCATCCAAGGGCTTAAGGCGGAACGCGTTGAGGATGATCTGCACGCTCGCAACGTTGGGGCGGGCGATGGCGGCGAGCGCCTCTGCCGCCGTCTCAACGCTCACACCATAGGCTGCGATTGCACCCTCAGCGACGAGAGTGTCGAGGTCATCGAAGACGGCATCCATGCTGAGAACCGCGGTCGGCGGGCAGTGCAGTTGCACAAGGTCAAGAGTGTCAGTGCCGAGGTTGCGGCGCGAGCGGTCGGTCCATTCACGAAAGTTCGCGAGGGTGAAGTTGCTCGGGTCTTGCTCTGCACGGCGACCCATCTTGGTCGCAACGGTGATGTCGAGCTCGGGGCGGTCGGCGAGATACCGACCGATGAGTGATTCGCTGCGACCATCACCATAAACGTCAGCGGTGTCGAAGAAGGTGACTCCCCCGTCAACGGCGGTATCGAGCACGCCGCGCGCATCCGCTTCACTCACATCGCCCCAGTCGGCGCCGAGCTGCCAAGTTCCGAGGCCGATTGCTGAAACGGAGCGGCCAGTGCGACCGAGAGTGCGAATGTCCATGCAACAACGCTACTCCCTCTGTGATGGCGTAGATCGCGAAGTGTAGTGAGAGAATTCGGGGATGGATGACCTACTCGCTTCCCTTGCTCGCACGACACCGGTCGCGATCTCCCCCACCTTGTTGATCGTGATCGTGGCAGCAGCCGCGGTGCTCAGCATCCCGCAGCCGATCTGGAAATGGTTTGGGCTCTTCACGACGCTCGTGCATGAACTCGGGCACGCGGTCGGCGCGATCCTTACCGGTCGCTTTGTGCATGGCATGAAGATTCGGATGAACCATTCGGGCGAAGCGGTCAGCAGCGGTCGCGGCAAGCTCGGCTCGTCGATCAGCGGATCGCTCGGCTACCCCGCGCCGGCAATCGTCGGCGCAATCCAATTGTGGTGTGTCACGCAGGGCTACACCGCTATGGCCCTGTTTGTCGGCGGCATCGTTCTCGTGCTGACTCTGCTCGTGATTCGCAACCTCTTCGGCTTCTTAGTGGTCGCAGTTTCGGCGGCGGCGAGCGCAGCCCTCTGGGTGTGGGCGACGCCTGAGCAGCAGAGCTACGTGCTGCTCGTCATCGCGATTGCACTTCTCGTCGGTAGCGTGCGCGGTCTCGCCACCGTGATCGGCGTGCACACTCGTCGCCGCGACCAACTGAGCACCTCGGATGCCTACCTACTCTTCAAGCGCACCGGCATCCCGTCAGTCGCCTGGCTTCTCCTCTTCAGCGCGCTGATCGGCGCGAGCGTCGTGTGGGCGGTAACGACCGTGCTCGAGACCTACTAGCGGCGCAGCCTCCCTAGCGGCTCTCCCTGCTAGCTGCCCGCCCATGGGCAGTTCGACTACCTAGCGGCGCGGCTTCAGCACGCCGCTTGCGATGCGTTCCGGGCGAAAGCCGTAACCAACAATTCTGGCCAAGATTGGGCGGATGCGCGGCAGCACGACCGCGATGACGAAGCGTTCCCGCAGTCGTGGTGGGTTGTGGACGACGGTGCGGCTCGTCGCGCTGTTGATTAGCCGGTGGGCTACCCGTTGCATTCGCTGCATGAGTGCTGTGGGGAGGGCGCGGCGGCGTTGCACGGCAGCACATACCGAGTCGATCGCTGCGGCATCCGCCCCCTGCTTTCGCAGTGCCGGAACAAGGGTATTGGCCAGCGCCACCGCGTCTTGGATCGCGTAGTTGATGCCAACGCCGAACGCGGGCGACATCGCGTGCGCTGCATCGCCGATACACAGTGCTCCCGGCACCGACCACTGGTGCAGGCGATTGATCTGCACAGAAAGCAGCTTTACGTCGGTGAAGTTGCTGATTGCTGCAGTCACGTCGGTGAGCCGAGGTGCAATGCTCCCGATTTTGCAGCGGAACGCTGTGATGCCTGCGCGTTGAAACTCAGGAAAAGTGCCCTTCCGGATGAGAAGCCCACATTGAAAATAACCGGGGCGGGGGATGGTCACAAGCGCGGAACCGCCCCGTATATTCGCCAAGGTGTCCCGCATCGGTTTCGTCGGCCTCGGCACCCGGAACCACAGCACATCAATGGGCACACCGTAGTCAGCAGGCACCAAGCCGAGGGAGTCGCGTACTGCTGAGGTGCGGCCATCCGCCGCCACCGTCAGTACCGCATTCACGCGCAGCGGGCCATCGGGTGTCGTTGCTTCAACACCGACTACTCGACCATTTTCCTGAATTACCGAATGAGCATTCGCCTCGAGCATCAACCGGAACGACGGCTGCTTCTGCGCCTCCGTTACGAGCATGCTCAACAAATCCCACTGCGGCATCAACGTGATGTAGCGATGCGGTGCCGGAAGCGACGTGAAGTCAACAGCACGCACGCGGATGCCGTCAATCACCGCATCCAGTGTCGACAGTTCGCTGTGCTCGATTGCGCTCGCTTCAGCGCCCAGCCCCAGCTGGTCGAGGAGGTTCAGGGTTGATGGGTGCACGGTATCGCCCCGAAAGTCACGCAAGAAGTCGGCGTGCTTCTCCAGGACGACAACATCGACTCCGGCACGGGCAAGGATGAGCCCCGCCACGATTCCTGCTGGGCCGCCGCCCGCAATGCACACGGTGGTGTCGAGTTTTTCGTCCATGAGACGCTCCGTCCTTCAGCGTCTACGGTACTCCTGCGCATTGTGCAGGAGCGAGGCCCTGGCCAGAAAAAGCAACAGGCGGCACCGCGTGCCACGCGCTAGTTTGCTTTCGCAGAAACCTCACGGTTGGCCGAAATTACCTCTACGAGTCGGCGAGCGAGTCGCTTGCGTACGAGGTGGTCGTTGGCGTCAACCTTGTGCATTGTCACGTGACGCATTTGCTCGATAATTCGCATGGTTCCTGGTGTGATGAACTGATCGAGCGAGCCATACACAACATCAATGGGCACACGCACTGAGGCAATATCGCTGATGGTGGTCTGCTGCTCGATGCAGTTTTTCAGGCTCAGAACGAAGGCACGCCAGTTGTGTTCGGAGACGTCGAGGATGTCGTCAAGCTGAAAAAGCCGGCGCAACGTGTCAGCCGTTGCCATTGTGAAGTCTTTATTCAAGCGCAGGAATTCATACGCCCGCATGTAGGCGCCGACGCGTGCGCGAACTATGGGATCGCCGATCGAGCGTGGCGGAACATAAATTGGCGGGCTCACAAGAATCAGGCGGCTGATTTGGTTGGGATGCATCGCGGCAAAGCGCGCCGCCAGAAGGCTACCCAGGGAATGCCCGACGAGGATGAACGGCGCGTTGAGTTTGAGAGAGCGCACAGTCGCGGCGATCGAGGCGACGTGCTCTTCGATCGTAAAAGTCGCATCTTCAGGGCTTGGAGAGTCCCCGAAACCGAGCAGATCAATGGATATACAGCGGTAGTTGTCTGAGAGCTGCGGAACCACGTGCGCAAACGTCGCCGCCGAGGAGGCGATGCCGTGTACAAGAATAATCACGGGGCCTTCGCCCACATCGCTTGCGATGTTCAGCAGCGGTGCCCTCGGCGGAAAGAGCACCCGCCGAATCGTGCGCCAGAAACCCATAGCCCTAGTATCCCAGCCCTAGTGGCCGGGATACCGGGCGTGGGTAACTAATCAGCGCAAATCTTCTTTGTATTCGTTCTTGACCTTGGTGGCTTCGCGCTCGGCTTCCGCGCGCTCAAGGTCGGCTTGCGCCTTTGAGACCTCGGCGTCTGCTTTGGCCTGATCGGCGGCGTCGCTCACTCGCTCCTTGGTGTCGTCGACGAATTCACCAACCTTCTTAGCGGTTGCTTCGCCGGCATCCTTTGCGTTATCGATGAGACCCATGATTCCTCCTGATAGTGGGTAAGCCGCGCCTTGCTGCGCCCAGTTTTTGAGCACAACGTCACGATACCTACGCGCGCTACCGCCAGTCGCGGTTCCCATTGAAGGCCAAGCTTTCTCCCAGAAGACCTCAAGCTCGCTCGCCGTCACAATTTCCGTCGACGGCAGTCGCCCTCTCCCTGTGACGACCGAAAAGTCGAAAACGTTGGGTAGTTTTTGAGGGTGTTGCGGCTCTACGGTGACACTATGAGGCGCACACTATTTATCACGACAGCACTGGCCCTATCGGCCCTGACACTCTCCGGATGCTCGGCAGGAGTCAGCGAGATGGCCCCGGGCGATACGCAAGAGTATCTAGTCGAGGGGGCGACAGACGGGCGAGCCGGAACCGCCGAGAGTCTGGCCGAAGGCGGAATCGCTTTTGACGCGGCGGTTCCTGACGCCAGTCGGGACGTCATCACTACCGGGTACATGTCGGTGACGGTGAAGAGCCCGGATGAGGCGAGCGCAGACGCGATTCGCATCGCCGAGTCTGTTGGCGGCCGCGTAGACGGTCGCAACGAATACGCGCCGCGTGACGGCAACCGCGGCAGCGCGACGCTAACGCTACGCATCCCCGCATCCGAACTAACCGCAACTCTCGACAAGTTCAAAGCTCTCGGCACGTTGCAGGAAGTTTCGATCAATTCGAACGACGTCACCATGCAGTCTCGTGATCTCGAAGCTCGAATCACCGCGCTCGATGCCTCAGTAGACCGTCTACTGGCGTTGCTCACTAAGGCCGAAGACACCGACACGCTCATCCAATTGGAGACCGCTATTTCGGGTCGCCAGGGCGAACTCGAAAGTCTGAAGTCGCAGAAACGCTACTTTGATGACCAAGTTGCGATGTCGACGCTGACGCTAAGTCTCATCTCTGAGGCCGATGCCCCCACCATCGAGCCCGGCAACTTCATCGACGGACTCGTCACCGGCTGGAATAGTTTCGTCGCATTCTTCGCTGGAGTGCTCGTCGCGCTCGGAGTGCTCGTGCCGTGGCTCATCCTTGGTGCCATCATCGCCGGCATCATCATGCTGATCGTTCGATCGAAGCGCCGCTCGCGTCGCAATGCGGCAGCAACATCGTCACCCGCCGCTGGCGCATCGGACACCAAGGTATCGAGCGCCAAAAGCCTCGACTAGACGCCCTCGGCCAGCAACTCCCGCACCCGCGGGATTACCTGGGTTCCGTACAACTCAATACTGCGCATCATCCGCTCGTGAGGCAGAGTGCCCGCGCTGTACTTCATGTCGAATCGCTGGATACCGAGTGCTGAGATGGTCTTAGCTATCTTCTGCGCTACGGTCTCTGGCGATCCGGCATACATCGAGCCGTGATGAACCTCCCCCATGAACTCATCCACGCTGGATTCTGGCCACCCCCGGTCGCGACCGATGCGATCACGCATGACGCGGTAGTGCGGCCACAGTTCCTCGGCGACGTGATCGTCGGAGTCGGTGATGTAGCCCGGCGAGTGCACCGCGATCGGCAGGTCGGGCTGGCCCAGCTCGGCGAGTGCACGGTGGAAGAGTTCGGCATAGGGGGCGAATCGTTCGGGTTGGCCACCGATGATGGCAAGCACCAGAGGCATACCGTAGCGGGCTGCGCGCACGACGGATTCGGGGCTTCCGCCCACACCGATCCATGTGTTGAGTTTTCCCGACTCGGTGCGCGGAAAGACTTCTTGGTCGGTCAAGCTGGCACGCAGGGTGCCGTTCCAGGTGACTGGTTCCTCTTTGATGAGTTCGGAGAAGAGGTCGAGCTTCTCTGAGAACAATGTCTCGTAGTCGCCCAGGTCATAGCCAAAGAGGGGGAACGATTCGGTGAACGAGCCGCGGCCGAGAATGATCTCTGCACGTCCGTTTGAGAGGGCGTCGACTGTCGCGAAGCGTTCGTAGACGCGCACCGGATCATCGGAGCTCAAGACGGTGACCGCCGAGCCCAGGCGGATGTTCTTCGTCGCAACCGCGAGTGCCCCGAGAACCGTCTCGGGTGCGGTGATCGCGAAGTCATCGCGATGATGCTCGCCGACACCGAAGAAGTCGATGCCCAGTTTGTCGGCCAGAACGCCCTCAGCAACAACGTTGCGGATGACCTGCGCCTGGCTCAGTGGCGTGCCGTTCTCATCTACTGTGACGTCGCCAAATGTGCCGAGTCCAAACTGAACCTGTTGATTCACGAGCTCCCTTTCACTGTGACGCCGTGCGCGTCCCTAGCCAGAACCGTAGCCGTGCATCCGCTATTCCACGATGCTTGTGAGCAACACCGCCAAATGGCGGGTTAGCGGACGCGGGACACGCGAATGCCACCGCACGCAACAGTGCCCCGGTCAGGATGTTGACCGGGGCACTGTCTGAATCCGATCAGAGGATCGGAAAAGCTGTAGTTACGTTGTACTTACGCTGCGGTGAGCGTGTTCGTTACCGAGATGAGGGTAACGATCGCTGCGTTGATGAAGCCAGCGATGTACGGGTTGTTCGTCTCACGGTAAATCTTGCGCGAGATGACTGCGGTGACGGCCAGGATGAGAATGACCGGGAACAGCCAGATGCTGAAGATTCCGCTGAAGCCGTCGATCGTGTACCCAGTGACGAAGAACGTCGTGTACTGAACGACAACCAAAACGATCGGTGCAAGAGCGTTGAAGAACGCGAGCAGTGCCGTGTTGATCCATTCCTTGCCACGAATCGAGAAACGGTTGAAGGAGTTGACGGCAACCGAGTTCGCAACAAAGTAGATGGCGAACAACGGCAGGTACATGAGCGCGATTCCGACCTTGTCCGGCGTGAACGCCTTGACGGCGATAACCCAGAAGCGGAAGTCGGTCTTCAAGAAGTAGTCGAGCACGAATACGAGCGCGTAGGCGGCAACAACGACAACAAGGCTGAGTCCGAGTCCGTGGAAGAACTTCTTCCAACCAGGCAGAACGCCGGATGCACGAAGGTCGAGACCGTTCTTGCGTCCGAACAGCAGGTACGAGATCGTCATGATGATAATCGCTGCGATCGCGTTCAGCGCGGCCCAGAAGGCTACGAAGAACACTGCACCCTGAGGCATGAAGAACGTGCCAACGTTGAAGGCGATAGCGCCGACCCACGGGGTGTTTGCGAGTACCAACCAGCTCCAACCGGAGATGAATGCTGAAACGCCCATTCCGCCCCAGAACCAACCGAGACCCTTACGGGTTGTCGGTGCGACGACCGCAGCCGGTGTACGCAGTGCAGCGAAGGCACGGGTTGTGAGCAGTGCACGGGTGAAGGCGAGCAGGAAGATTCCGAAGCCGATCAGACCAATGAGCGTGAAGGTTTCTTTAACCTGCCACACCTGCGTGCCTGAAGCGATGGGGTTCGGTGCACCGAATGCCTCTTCGAAGAAGTCAAGCTGGTGTGCAACCGTGCTCTTGGAGATGGTTCCCCACGGGTGAGTCTGAGCCGGCGTGTAGACAACGCGCAGAGCCTGCTCGCCGTCAACGGTGTCGGTGTAGTACTCGCTGTCTTCACGCGTGTCGGAGATCGTATCCGGAGCGGCCCCAAAGTGCAGGAACGACTGAGCGTTCGGAGTGCCGATGTAGTCGCGCGGCGGGGTCAGAACTGCACCCTCTGGGCTGTAGCTGCGGAAGAAGAACTCGTCGTACTGGTCAGCGACGATTCCCACATCGCGGGCACCGTACAGGTTGAAGTGCGCGTTCTCGTTCTCTGCATCGGTGTAGACAGCGTCATTGTCGACCAGCAGCACTGCCGCGATGAGTTGCTTATCAGCAGCGTTATCGATAAACATCGAGAAGTTTGCTGCTCGAGCACCATTCGAGTGACCGCTGACACCAATCTGGTCGGTGTCGACGTAGGGGAAGTCGGCGACGAGCTTTACAGCGTCGTACATTCCGGTTCCACCCAGCGTCACGTTGTCGGTGAGCAGTGGTGATGAGTTGCCGTGACCGTACATGTCGATCGAAACAACAACATAGCCACGACGAGCAAGCTCAACATAGTTGGCGTCTTGCATCTCGCGGTTGTTCCACCAGCCGTGGCTAACCACGATCGCGGGAACCTTGTTGTCCGCTGTTGCCGTGTCTGGTTTGAAGAGCAGTGCGCTCATCATCTGGCCAGACGAGGTTTCCCAGCGCATGTCCTTGACGGTGATGGAGCCTGCTCCGGTTTGAACTATGGACGCACCAATTGACGCGACCAACATCATGACTAATGAGAGAACGAGCCAAAAGCTGTTCCTCTTTACTAACGAGGTTTTCATTGATTCCCTACCCCTTCGTGGGTATCGATTGCTGTGTACTGCTGGGCGAGACTGACAGCGCGCCCGTCATGGGTTTTGTCAGGCAGATTAGGTCTCCACGTCCTCATCAACCCAGCCCATGGTCTTGGTTACCGCTTTTTTCCAGTTGCGGTAAAGCTGATCTCTTTCGAGGCGAGCCATCTGCGGCGTCCACCTCTTGTCTTCATTCCAGGTCGCAATGACATCGTGTTCGCTCTCCCAGTACCCGATCGCAATCCCGGCGGCGAATGCTGCGCCGAGTGCGGTGGTTTCGGTGATGCGGGGGCGGATGACATCCACACCCAACTGGTCGGCCTGAAATTGCATGAGAAGTTCGTTTGCCACCATGCCGCCGTCAACGCGCAGTTCGGCGAGATCGACGCCGGCATCCGCGTTCATCGCGTCCATGACCTCACGCGTTTGGTATGCGGTGGCTTCGAGCGCGGCGCGAGCGATGTGGTTCTTGGTGACGTAGCGGGTGAGCCCGAGAAGGGCTCCCCGAGCATCCGGTCGCCAGTATGGAGCGAAGAGTCCGGAGAAGGCAGGCACAAAGTAGGCGCCACCGTTGTCTTCTACTTCGAGGGCAAGGCGTTCGATGTCGGGTGCGTCAGCGAACATGCCGAGGTTGTCGCGCAACCACTGAACGAGAGAACCGGTTACCGCGATGGATCCTTCGAGTGCGTAGATGGGGGCCGCATCGCCGATCTTGTAGCAGACCGTCGTAATGAGACCGTTGTTGCTGTGCACGCGCTTGGACCCGGTGTTCAGCAGCAAGAAGTTGCCGGTGCCGTAGGTGTTCTTGGCCATGCCCTCGTTGAAGCAGGCCTGCCCAAAGGTGGCCGCCTGCTGGTCGCCGAGGATTCCCGCAATCGGCACCCCCGGCAGCGAACCGTGATCGCGGCAGTGGCCGAAGATCTCGCTGGATGAACGAATCTCGGGCAGCATCGATATCGGGATGCCCATGTCGGCAGCAATATCTTCGCGCCACTGCAGAGTGTCGAGATCCATCAACATGGTGCGGGATGCGTTGGTCACGTCGGTCGCATGGATTCCCCCGTCGATACCGCCGGTGAGGTTCCACAGCAGCCAGGTGTCGATGGTTCCGAATAGCAGTTCTCCGCGGTCGGCAGCCTCTTGGGCGCCGTCAATGTAGCGGAGAATCCAGGTGACCTTTGGCCCGGCAAAGTAGGGAGCGAGAGGCAGGCCCGTGATGGCCTTGTACTTTTCGAGCCCTTCAGCGCCAGCAAGTTCGTTGACGATGTGCTGGGTGCGGGTGTCTTGCCAGACGATCGCATTCGTCACGGGTTTGCCGGTGAGTTTGTTCCACACCACCGTGGTTTCACGCTGGTTGGTGATCCCCACTGCGGCGATATCTTGGTAGGTGAGGTTGGCGCGAGCAAGCGAGAGGCCAACCGTCTCGCGAACGTTGTTCCAGATCTCCATGGGGTCGTGCTCGACCCAGCCTGCGCGCGGAAAAATCTGCTCGTGCTCGAGCTGCCCGTTCGAGATGATGCGCGCGTCATGGTCAAAGATGATCGAGCGTGAGCTCGTCGTTCCTTGGTCAATTGACAAAATGTACTGTGTCATCTGCGGCGTATCTCCATTGATAATCAACGTGCGTTCGGGTGCGCGGTTGGTTCGTTCTGGTGCGGTTGCGGGTGCTGTTACGGGTGCTGTGGTTGTTGGGGTTCGTGCGCGGCAGGCGTTACGAGCGGCACGATCTGAGGTGCTGCTTCGCGAACGTCAGACGCGCTTTCGTCGTCGCGAGTTTGCGACGCTGCTGCTACGGCATCCGCCATCTGGTGGTACACCGCAACCTCATGGGCCGTGATCTGCTCGTTCCAGCCGAGCAATGTTGCGGCGATTTCGGCGACCTCAGGGACTGCGGCCATCCCTTCGTTGAGGTACTCGTAGTTCATGCGGGTGCGGCGAACCATGAGGTCTTCGAGGTGCAGCGCTCCTTCATGCGTGATCGCGTAGGCGATCTCGGCACGGAGGTAGGCGGATGCTTCGGCGAGCGGCTGCGACAGTGTCGGGTCAGCGTCGGAGATTGCTGCGATCTCTGAGATCTTGGCGCCATAGCGATGCAGCAGGTGATCGATCATCTGCTCGCTCCAACCAAAGCGCTGGCTCAGAGCCCGCGTGTTGTCGCGTGCCTCGTCGAGGCCCTCGGCGCCGAGCAGCGCGACGGATGCCGTGGTCGACGGATTCGCCTTAGCTGCCTCCTTGCCGAGGGCAAAGTCGACGGCATCCTTGGCCATGACGCGGTAGGTGGTGAACTTGCCACCGGCGATGACGGTCAAGCCGGGGATGGGCGAGGCGACGGTGTGCTCCCGCGATACCTTCGCGGAGTTGGTGCCCTCCATCGTGCCGGGCTGCAGCAGCGGGCGAAGTCCAGCCCAGGTGCCGATCACATCGGAGCGATCGATGGGGTTAGCGAGCACGGCGTTTGCTTCGGAGATGACGTAGTCAATGTCATCCGCCGTCGCTGCGGGGTTGAGCAGGTTCTCTTTCCACGGAGTATCGGTGGTGCCGATAACCCAGTAGCGTGACCACGGAATAACGAACAGCACGCTCTTGGAGGTCTGCAGGATGAGCCCGGCTTCACCCTTGATGCGTTCACGCGGAACAACAATGTGGATGCCCTTAGATGCGAGAACTTTCAGCCCGCCACTTTCGTGTGCGAGCGCCTGAGTCTCGCCCGTCCAGACGCCGGTAGAGTTGATCACTGCTTTGGCTCGCACCGGGAAAGTCGTGCCCGTTTCGAGGTCGACGAGCACTGCGCCATTGACGACACCGTTCTCATCCTTGGTGATTTCGACAACCTGTGTGCGGCTAGCGGCATGTGCTCCATGAGCGTGTGCCGTGCGGACAACGCTCACGACGTAGCGTGCATCGTCAACGTTGGCGTCCCAGTACTCGATCGCGCCGACGGCTGCATCGTGTGCGAGACCGGGGAAGCGCACAGCGAGTTGTTTGCGCGACAGGTGGCGGTGCCACGGAACGCTGCGCTTGCCCTTGACGCTCTTCGTGGTGACCGTGGCGAGGAAGTCGTAGAGCGCGATTCCGGCACCGACAAAGGCGCGTTCCCACACGTGGCGACGAAGCGGGTAGAGGAAGGGAAGCGGGCGTACGAGGTGCGGCGCGACATTGTTCAGCAGCAGGTCACGCTCGGTGAGCGCCTCGTGCACGAGCTTGAAGTCGAGCATCTGCAGGTAGCGCAGTCCACCGTGGATCAACTTGCTTGCACGGCTGGATGAGCCAGCTGCCCAGTCTTGGGCCTCAACAACGACCGTGTCGAGACCGCGTGTGACGGCATCTAGGGCGATTCCGGCACCGGTAATTCCGCCACCGATGACAAGAACGTCAAGCTCACGACCCGGCTGCGTGCTGTCGACGAGATGCTGAATAGCGCTGTCGCGGGTTTCTCGTGTGAGGGACTGATCAATCATGAAAGCTGTGTTTCTTTCTGATGGTGGCTTCCGCCAGCGGCGGCTGTGAATCTTCTGAGACGATCCACTGCTGAGCAGCGTATTACGCTAGAAGGGGCCAATGACAAACTGAGCAGCACATCTGCACGAACGTGCAAGGATGGACTACATGGAACGCGAAGAAGCAATGCTGTCTGCATCGTCGATGTACTACCTGCAGGACATCAAGATGGAGACCATTGCCAACCACCTCCACATGTCGCGATCGAGCGTCTCTCGCTTGCTTCGCGACGCCCGCGAAAGTGGTCTCGTTGAGATCACCCTGCGGCCCACTCCAACGCGAGGCCCAGGGCTCGCCAAGAAAATAGAGGCGTGCTTCGGCATCGAGACCCATGTTGTACCGGTTGCAGACCTTGCCGACGAGGCAGAACGCCTCGATCACGTAGCCAGAGCAACCGCCAAAATCGTGACCGGATGGTTCGATTCCGACATGATTATGGGTGTCGCTTGGGGTACCACTTTGGCTGCAATCGCGCGCCACTTAGGCAAGAAGCCCACCCGCGGGAGTGCCATCGTCCAGCTCAACGGTGCCGCCAATGTGCGCACCTCAGGAGTCGAGTACGCGGGCAATCTCATCGCCCGATTCGGGGAAGCATTCGATGCCCAAGTGCACCTTTTCCCTGTTCCCGCATTCTTCGACTTCGCCGAAACCCGCAACGCAATGTGGTCAGAAAGGTCAATTGTGCGTGTGCTCGAGTACCAGCGCCGAGCAGATATCGCCCTGTTTTCAATCGGTGCGATCGCGGGCGAAGTGCCCAGCCACGTCTACTCGGCGGGCTATTTGGAAACCAGCGACATCCAAACCCTCGACAAGGAGGGAATCGTCGGCGACGTGTGCACCATCTTCTTGCGCGAAGACGGCACGTACGAAGACCTCTCCATGAACGCACGTGCAACGGGGCCAACCCCGGAAGAATTGCGTTCAATCCCCCGCCGCATCTGCGGAGTTGCAGGCGATAACAAGGTTGTACCTCTGTTAGCAGCACTGCGCGCCGGGGCCATTACCGACCTCGTCGTCGACGAGCAGACCGCGACGAAGCTTGTTGAGCACGTAATGCAGCTCAAGGATGGCGCTGCCTCAGCCGAGGAGATCGCCCTCCAAACAGACCACAGCGAACCGCTCGTGAGCAGCAGCTAACAGTTCGAGCCGGCTGCTAGTTCACAATGTGCATAGCGCGAGCGGCATCCGTAATACTGCCCGTCAGTGACGGATAAACGGAGAAGGCGCGAGCGAGCTGGTCGACCGTGAGCCGGTGCTCCACCGCGAGCGTGACAGACATAACAAGCTCTGAGGCATTGGGAGCCACGATGACTCCACCGATCACTGTGCCAGAGCCGGTGCGAGCGAACAGTTTCACGAAACCGTCCTTGATGCCCATCATCTTGGCGCGAGGGTTCGAGGCGAGCGGCAGCTTGTAGATGTTGCCCTGCGCGAGCCCATCTTCGATCTGCTTTTGAGACCAGCCGACCGTAGCGATTTGAGGCTGGGTGAAGATGTTGGATGCCACGTTGCGCAGTTCGATCGGCGTGACGCCATCGCCCATCGCGTGGAACACCGCAGTGCGGCCCTGCATGGCGGCGACAGATGCCAGCGGGAAAAAGTCTGAACAGTCACCGGCCGCGTAGATCGACGGCATCGAGGTGCGTGCGACACGGTTGACGCGGATGTGACCAGAATCGGTCAGCTGCACGCCGGCCTCTTCGAGTCCCAGATTTTCAGTGTTCGGGAGCGAGCCGACGGCCATGAGACAGTGGGAGCCTTCGACGGTGGTGCCATCCTGCAGCGTCGCAACGACACCGTCTTTCGTGGTCTCTACGGATTCAGCCCGTGACTTGGAAAGCACGGTCATACCGTTGCGCTTGAAAACATCTTCAATCACGCGGGCGGCGTCTTCGTCTTCACCAGGAAGCACGCGGTCTCGCGAGGAGATCAGGGTAACTTTGGCGCCAAGCGCGGAATACGCGGAGGCGAACTCGGCACCAGTGACACCAGAACCAACCACAATGAGGTGCTCGGGGGTTTCTTTGAGCGTGTAGAGCTGAGTCCACGTGAGGATGCGCTTGCCGTCGGGCATCGCTGAGTCGAGCAAGCGCGGTCGCGCACCAACCGAAACGATCACAGTGTCGGCATCGACCTCGTCGAAGTCGGTGCTGGTTTTGCCATTGCCCGTGGAGACGACGAGGCGCTGGGGTCCGTCGAGACGCCCTTCGCCCTCGATAACGCGCACGCCAGCCTTGATGAGCTGCGACTTCATGTCGTCGGATTGCTGCTGCGCCAACCGCATGAGACGCGCATTGACGGCGGCAAGGTTCACCGTGATCTCGGGGCGCACCACGCGACCAGAATCGCCACGCGAGTAGAACTGCACGCCCAGATCGGCCGCATCCCGAATCGCATTCGTCGCCTCGGCCGTCGCGATAAGTGTCTTTGACGGAACCACATCGGTGAGAACGGCCGCACCGCCAACGCCAGCGCGTTCAACGAGCGTCACGTCCGCGCCCAGTTGCGCTCCCGCAAGGGCTGCTTCGTAGCCGCCAGGGCCACCGCCGAGTATTGCAATTCGTTGGGTGCGCTCGAACTCATAGGCCATGCGCCAATTCTCTCGCGCTTCTGCCCCAGCGACAAACCGCCGCATCACACGGGCGCTCTGCTCAGATTCGCGCCGAACGCAAAGGCGTGTTGCAAGCCCCACGGTTTAGAGTGGATGCCATGTCACAGTCGCCTATCTCAAACCCCCTCGACGACCCCAACGCAGACCCATTCGCGGTCGCGCACGAAGCTGCTGCAGCAATCGCAGCAGCGACAGGAGTCGAGAAGCACGACATTGCCCTGACCCTCGGTAGTGGGTGGGGAAAGGCCGCCGACCTGATCGGTGAAACCACCGCAACAATTCCGGCATCCGACATCCCCGGATTCTCCAAGCCAGCGCTCGAAGGCCACGTGGGTACCCTCCGTTCTGTGCTGCTGCCAAGCGGCAAACGCGCTCTCGTCATTGGCGCGCGCACCCACTATTACGAGAACCACGGCGTTCGTCGGGTAGTTCACTCAGTGCGCACCGCCGCCGCCACCGGCGCAAAGACCATGATCCTCACTAACGGTGCCGGTGGCATCAAAGAGACCTGGAAGCCCGGCACCCCCGTGTTGATCAGCGACCACCTCAACCTCACCGCCGATTCTCCTCTCGAGGGCGCGACTTTCATTGATCTCACCGATCTCTACAGCAAGCGGCTGCGGGAGATCGCTAGGTCAATCGACCCGAGCCTCGATGAGGGCGTGTACACGCAGTTCCGTGGGCCCCACTACGAAACCCCAGCCGAAGTGCAGATGGCCAAGACCATGGGTGGCCACATCGTGGGAATGTCCACCGCCCTCGAAGCGATCGCCGCGCGCCAGGCAGGAATGGAAATCTTGGGAATGTCTCTTATCACCAACCTTGCTGCCGGCATCCAGTCCACTCCCCTCAGCCACGAAGAAGTTATTCAGGCCGGCAAAGACGCTGAAGTTCAGATCAGTGGCCTCCTCGCACAGATTGTGACCGCACTATGAGCACCGACGCACTCATTGCCGCCGCCAACGCGTGGCTCGAACAGGACCCAGATGCTGTCACGCACACCGAACTTGAAGCGCTGATTGCGGATGCCAGCAAGGGCGACGAGACAGCAATCGCCGGTCTTCATCACCGCTTTGATACGCGGCTCGCGTTCGGCACTGCCGGGTTGCGCGGCGAGTTGGGTGCCGGCCCCAACCGCATGAACCGGGTTTTGGTCACTCAGGCAGCTGCGGGGCTTGCTGCTTACTTGTTGACGCACGAGATTAGCCCGAGCATTGTGATTGGCTACGACGGCCGCATCAACTCTGAGGTTTTTGCCCGCGACACCGCCACGATCATGGCCGGGGCTGGTGTTCGTGCGATTCTGTTGCCTCGCCTGCTGCCAACACCCGTGCTCGCTTTCGCGGTGCGTCACCTCAACGTCAGCGCTGGCGTGATGGTGACCGCCAGCCACAATCCGGCCAACGACAACGGCTATAAGGTATACCTCGGCGGGGACAACCACGGCTCGCAGATTGTGCCGCCCGTTGACGGTGAGATTGCGCACGCAATCGATGTTGTCGCTAAGGGTTCTATCACTGAGTTGCCGCGCTCCACCGACTTTGTCACGACCGATGACGGCGTTGTTGACGAGTACATTGCGCGCACCGCTGCTCTCGGCAAGCCAGTAGCTGATGTCATCTACACGTACACGGCAATGCATGGCGTCGGTTGGGAAACCAGCAAGGCCGTGTTCGCTACGGCCGGACTCACTGCCCCCGTTCTCATCGAAGAGCAGGCTCACCCCGACGCTGCATTTCCCACGGTTGCCTTCCCTAACCCCGAAGAGCCTGGCGCGATGGATCTCAGCTATGCCAAAGCTCGCGAAGTGGGAGCCGATGTGGCGATCGCCCACGATCCAGATGCCGACCGCCTCGCTGTCGCTATTGTCGGGCGTGACGGTGAATGGCGTCGACTGAGCGGAAACGAGGTGGGAATTCTGCTCGGCTGGCGCGCAGCAGAACGCGCCAACGGAGTGGGGGTGCTTGCGGCATCCATCGTCTCAGCTCCCGCACTGCGCGCCATCGCGGCCGACTACGGCATGACCTATCGGGACACACTCACGGGCTTCAAGTGGATTTCACGCATCGATGGCCTCACGTTCGGCTATGAAGAAGCCCTCGGCTACCTCGTTGACCCTGACAAAGTTCGAGACAAGGACGGCATTTCCGCTTCGGTAGATTTCTTGTCGCTTGTTGCCGAGCTGAAGACTCAGGGCAAGACAGTTCTCGACCGACTCGATGAGTTCACGGCACGTTTCGGAGCCTTCGCCTCACGGCAAGTGTCGTTGCGGTTCGACAAGGTCTCTGAGATCGGCGAGATGATGGCTAAGGTGCGCGCCAATGCTCCCACCGAGGTTGGCGGTTACCGTGTGAGCGCGTTCACTGACTTCTCGTCTGGGGTCGACGGCTTTATCCCGAGCGACATCCTGCGTATGGACTTCGACGGCGGTGCCCGTGTCATAGTTCGCCCCAGCGGCACAGAGCCCAAGCTCAAGTTCTATGTGGATGCCTCAAGCACGACAGGCGAAGGCGCCGAGCGGCAGGCTGCCGCAGAGGCCGTCGCCACTCAGCTTGAGACTGGCATGCGGGAGCTCTTGGTCTAAGCCTGTAGCGCGCTGAGGGCGTCCGAGGGTTCTACCTGAGGGCGTCCTCTAGTTTTCGCTTGAGTTCTGACGTGTCAAAGAGGTTCACGATCACGATTACGTCGGCGTTCGTCTTGCCGATTGCTTCCACGAACTCTTGGGTAGTGAGAATGATTTGCGCGTCGGCAGCTACGGTGCGCACTGAGCTCACATCGGCGGCGACAACGGATGCTTCGAGGTCGAGTGCTCGCAGTGCGCGTTCCGCGTTGACTTTGAGCACTCCGGAGCTGCCGATTCCGGCACCGCAAATGGTCACAATCTTCATGACGGAATGACTCCCATAATTTGCTGAACTTCTGCTGCCGAGGTTGCTTCGGCAAGTTGGTCGATTGCCGAAGAGTCGTTGAAAATGTTTGCTACTGCGGCAACGGCAGCCAGATGCGCCCCCGCTTCAGAAATCGCGAGTCCCAGCACGACCCGGACGGGGTCGTTGTGGGCGTGACCGAAGCGAACTGGTTCTTTGAGGGTCACGATTGAGAGCCCGTCAGCGATGACTTGCGGGCCTGGTCGAGCGTGCGCCAGGGCGAGCCCTGGGGCGATCACTACGTAGGGCCCGTGGTCTTCGATCATCCGAATCATCTCAGCGGCGTAGCCGGGTTTGGCGGCGCCGGAGCGGGCGAGAGCTGCGCCGGAGAGCGCAACGGCGGCACGCCAATCGGCCGCAAAAGCGTCAATGTCGATCGCGGATTCGGGAAGGGGAGGTAGCGACATCGCTATGCTCTTTCGAAACCGGTGCTGATGGCCTCGGACAGGTCTTCGCGCTCTTCGATCGGCAAAAAGGCAGCCGCGGCAGCGTTGATCTGGAATACCTCGAGATCGGTGAGGTCGTAGCCGAACGCTTCACTGAGTAAGAAGAGTTCGCGGCTGAGAGTCGTGGCACTCATGAGACGGTTGTCGGTGTTAACGGTGACGCGGAATCCGAGCTGGTACAGCAGGTCGAAGGGATGGTCGACTAGCTCGTCACCCCACTGCTCGATCGCACCAGTCTGCAAGTTGGATGACGGGCTCAGCTCGAGGGCAATCTCGCGGTCCTTGACCCACTGGGCAAGGTCACCGAGCGAAACGTAAGTGTTTTCGTCGTCTTCGCGCGCGATCGTGATGTCTTCGGCAAGGCGCACGCCGTGCCCCAGTCGCAGTGCACGACCGTCAAAGAGCGCGCTGCGGATGCTGTCGAGGCCGTCCGCTTCGCCGGCGTGAACTGTGGTGGGCAGAAAACTGTGGGCGAGCAGATCGAACGCACCGCGCATGCGGCTGGCGGGGAATCCTGCCTCGGGTCCGGCGATGTCGAAGCCGAGCACTCCGCGATCGCGGTGGCGAAGCGCCAGCTCGGCGATTTCAGTGCCACGATCAGTCTGACGCATCGAGCTCAAGAGTTGACCGACGCGGATACTGCGGCCGCTCGAGCGAACCGTATCGACGCCTTCTTCGAGGCCTTCTTGCACCGCGGCGACAGCCTGATCAAGGTCAAGCCCCTGCTGAAGGTGCTGCTCGGGCGCCCACCGGATCTCGCCATAGATGACACCGTCATCGGCAAGGTCGTGCACGAATTCGCGAGCGACTCGCTGCAGGTTTTCTTTTGACTGCATCACAGCAATGGTGACGTCGAAAGTCTTGAGATAGTCGACGAGCGAACCAGAGTCGGCCTGATCAGCGAACCAGCTGGTGAGTTTCGCGGCGTCGGTTTCGGGAAGTTCATAACCGATCTCGTCGGCGAGCTCCACGATAGTTTGGGGCCGCAATCCGCCGTCGAGGTGATCGTGCAGGGAGACTTTGGGTAGCGCGGTAATGCTTGCGCCGCCTCCGGGCATCAGAAACTTCTCAACAGCGGCGTTCATACCCACAAATCTACCGTGCCAATCTCTGAAAGCCCCCTGTGGTATTGCTGGATGACGTTAAGATTCTGTAAATGCTCCGCCGTGAAGCAGATTAGAGATTTCTTTCGCGGCAGCGGTGGCAAGTTCTTGCACCCGTTCGACATCCACTTCGCTGAACGTGCTCGCCACATACGGCACCGTCAACGCTGCGACCACCGCGCCGTCTGCACTCAGCACAGGAGCGACAATGTCAGTGATTCCCGGGTGCAAGGTTTCCACACCTACGACGGAGCGATCTAGGCCTTGACCTCGCCCCGCGAGCACTGCGCCCGTCGCCGTTGTCGCGATGTCGAAGGCAGCACCGACTCGCACCCGAAACCCGAAGTCTGCGGGCGACTCAACCTGAGCAAGCACCCGCACCTCTGTGCCATCAAGAGCGGCCAGATTGCACGACTGGAGCGCTTGTTCGGCAAGCCTCTGCATGATCGGCAGCGCGAGACTCACGAGGCCACGAAGCGGTGGATGCCGGTGCGCGAGCTCGAATAATTTCATCGCAAGCCCATACAACCCTGATTGCTTATCGCGGAGCACATAGCCGCGTCGCTCCAGCGTCGACAGGACTCGAAAGATCTGACCGATGCTGCGCCCCGTGGCCCCTGCGATCTCCGACTGGCTCAGCGGGCCGGAGCTCTCGGCGAGCAGTTCAAGTATGTCGAGCCCCTTATCGAGGGCAGGCGCGGTGTACTCGGTAGTCGCTGTCATTAGCGGTCAGCCTTCATAGCGGCGAGCATCCGGCGAGCAGCGTCACGGTTAATGCTGTCGGGAACGGGCTGCGCGCCTGGCTCGAGCGTGGCAGCCGACGTTGCAATGCGCTCAAGGGAGAGCGCCTGGAGCAAGAATCCAAGATCCATCGACTCGATCGAGTTACCTTTGGGCTCGCGACCGGCGAGATTGACCATGCGGCCATCTGCCAAGAGCGTAACGTGGCGATTTCCCGGAAGGTCGATACGCTCGATGGCAGTGTCGATCACGGTGCTATCAATCGCGAGGTCGCGCAGTGCAAGCACATCGATTTCCCAGTCAAAGTGACCGCAGTTAACGAGCATGGCGCCGTCTGCCACAACGTCAAAGAATTCGGTGCCCAGGATCTGCGGATGCCCGGTGGCGGTGATGAAGACTTCGCCCCACTCGGCCAAGTCGAACATATTCGCCACGCGGTAGCCGTCAAGCGCAGCCTCAAGAGCCTTGATCTCATCCACCTCTACCACGGCCACTTTGCCGCCGAGCGCGCGAAGGTAGTGGGCGACACCGCGGCCGCACCAGCCGTAGCCAGCGACAACAAATCGTCGTCCCGACACCATGAGATTGGTGATGCGCATGAAGCTTTCGACAACAGACTGACCCGCGGCATGCTTGTTTTCGTTAATCACCGTCAGCGGGTTCTCGTCAATAACGATCACGGGGAACGTCACGTGATCCGCTAATTCTGCTCGCAGTCGGTAACTGCCCGAGCTTGTTTCTTCGGTTCCGCCGACGATGTGATCCACTGGGCCGAGCTCTGCGAGCCTGGCCACTAGGCCTGCTCCGTTGTCGAGCAGGATGTCTGGCTTGGCCTCGACCACGCCCCACACGTGTGCATCGTGTTGTCCCTCATTGTCATCGCGGGCGCCGAAGATTGTCATGCCCTGATCGCGCAGGTACGCAGCAATGTCGTCTTGTGTTGAACCGTGATTGCCGGTCGCGACGATCTCTGCTCCACCGGCTACAAGAGTTTCGAGCAGCACGGCTGTCTTGGGTTCAATGTGCATCGACATGCCGATGCGATGCCCCGCGAAGGGTTGTGTCACCGCGAACTGTTCGCGCACTCCAGCCAAGAGCGTCATTCGGGATCGAACCCAGGCGAGGCGGGTTGCGGCACTGGATACTAGTTCACTGCTCATGACGCCACTCTACATATATGAATGTGATTTTCATATATGGTTCTGACTATGGCTGAGAAAATTATCCTCGACTGCGACCCCGGGCACGATGACGCAATTGCCCTTCTCCTCGCACACGGCAATCCCGACATCGAACTGCTCGGTGTTACCACCGTGATGGGCAACCAAACCATCGAGAAGGTGACCCGCAACGCTCTGGCCATCGCCCGTGTCGCCGGCATCACCGATGTTCCCTTCGCCCGCGGAGCACACCGACCCCTCGTTCGCCAGATCGAAGTCGCCGAGTCTATTCACGGCGAATCCGGCCTCGACGGACCAGTGCTTCCCGAGCCCACTATCGAGTTGGATGCTCGGCACGCTGTCGACTTCATTATCGACACCGTCATGGCGCACGAGCCCGGCACCGTAACCCTCGTACCGACCGGCGCCCTGACGAACATCGCCCTCGCTGTGCGCAAAGAGCCCCGCATCACCGAACGCGTCAAGCAAGTCGTGCTCATGGGCGGCGGCGTCAACGTCGGCAACTGGAGCGCCACGAGCGAGTTCAATATCGTGATCGACCCCGAAGCCGCTCATATTGTCTTCAACGAGTGCTGGCCGCTGACGATGGTCGGTCTCGACCTCACCCATGAGGCTCTTGCTACTGACGAAGTTGCGGCATCAATCGCGGCCGTTGGCACAGGCCCGGCGCGCTTCGTCGGTGAGCTGCTCGAGTTCTTCGGCGAGACCTACCGCGAGGCTCAGGGCTTCGATCATCCCCCCGTGCACGACCCCTGTGCTGTGGCATTCGTCATCGATCCGAGCGTCATGCAGGTCGTGAAGGTGCCGTTGGATGTCGAACTAACCGGAACACTCACTCTCGGAATGACCGTGGCTGATTTTCGCGCGCCAGCCCCCGCTGACTGCACAACTCAAGTTGCTCGCAACCTCGACCACCCCAAGTTTTGGGGAATGGTCGTCGACGCGCTTGAGCGCATCGGAGATCCGCAGCTCTAAGCGCGCGATCCGCAGCTCGTGGGCCGCAGGTTCGGTCGCACGGGCTAAGCGCTGGTGAGCTGGCGGGCGCGACGCTTTCGCGCCCCCAGATCGACGACGCCTATCAGCATAGCGATCGAGAAGAACAGGGTTGTCGCGAGCATTCCGGTGCCGTACGCGTGGTGGTAGAGATCGATGTTGCTTTCGCTACTGTTTCGCTCGTTGTACAGGGCGGAGTAGAACAGTGAGAGAGCTACAGCGGTTCCGATCGCTGTGCCAATCCGTTGGCCGAGCTGACCGACTGAGCCGGCCAGACCGCCCTCCATCGGCGGGATGTCGTGCAACGTGAGCGTCTGGTTGGGCGAGATAACGAGTCCTCCGCCGGTGCCGCCGATCAGCAACGCTGCAGCCATGACGAACGGAGTGATCTCGGGCGGCGTGAGGATCGCTGCGGCCATGAGCACGCCAAGTCCAAGCAACAGAATCGCGAGGCCTACGACCACGAGCGAACGCCCGTAGTGTTCAACCAAGATTCCTCCACGCCACGAGCCGAGAGCGCTCGTCAGCGCGAAGCCAATTGTCACCATTCCGGCGAAGACCGGTTCGAGCCCCAGCCCGAGCTGAAGGTAGAGGGTTGTCATTAGGAACATGGCTGGCATCGCCGCAAAGTAGGCGGTAGCGAGCATTGTTCCATTGCGGAATGAGCTGATACGGAAGAGTTTCAGCGGCACGAGCGGCGCGCGACCGCCTGCGGCGTAGCGGCGCTCCCAGGAAACGAAAGCCGCGGCAGCGAGCACAAAAAGCACCAGCAACCACCAGCGGTTGGAATCATCCGTTGGCGCGCCGGTGGTGAAGAGGAACGGCCACATAAGTGCGAGCACGGTGACACCAAAAATTGCGATGCCGACCGGGTCGAGATCTAGGCGCGCATAGGACGACTTGGAAGTTGCCGGCAAAATGCGCCACGCCAAAATTAGGGCGATGATGCCGAGGGGAACGTTCATCCAGAAGATGTAGCGCCACCCGTCTTCAGCGCCGCCGACGGCGATCATGAGCCCGCCGAGTGTTGGTCCGAATGCGGTAGCGATACCAATCATCGCCCCGAACAAACCAAAGGCGCGGCCGCGCTCAGGGCCACGGAAGAGCTGCTGAATCAAGCCAATGACCTGAGGCATCTGGATGCCAGCGGCCACGCCCTGCAACAGACGAAACACCAACAGCATTTCTGCATTCGGCGCAAGAGCACACGCGATGCTCGCGAGCGTGAAGAGGGTCAGACCGACCAAGAAGAGAGCTTTGCGAGAACGTTGATCGCCGAGTCTGCCCGCAGGAACCAAGACCAGCCCGAAGGTCAGAACATAACCAGAGACGATGAGTTGCAGCTGCGTTGAGCTTGCGCCGAGCGCATCCTCAATAGACGGCAGTGCAACGTTGATCTTCGAGAGGTCGAGAATCGTGATCGCTGCGACCACAACGCACACCCAAAAGGCACGCCATTTTGTCGCGTGGTCAATCTCCGCGTCACCGGGGGAAGTCTGTGAAGTTCTTGCGTCGCTCCGTGCCGCATCGGCACTGGCGGCGGTCTCATCCGCTGTCGTCATTTGGTCAACTGTACGTCAGCGAATGACCCCCTCGGTTCAGCTATGACCCCGTCGGCTTCAGCCTCAGTGCAGTCACCGCTAGTCGATGCGCCCGGCAATCAGCGGGCCGCCATCGTTCACCGCGTCGCCATCATCACCGATGCGATATGCGCCCTCAAGCGATTCAAGTGCGCGTTCGAAACGTGCCGGTTCGTCGGCGTGCATCGTGAATAGCGGCTCCCCCTTGCGAACCGTGTCACCGGGCTTCGCGTGCAGGTCGATACCTGCTGCGTGCTGAACGGGATCCTGTTTGCGAGCACGACCAGCACCCAAACGCCAGGCGGCAACACCGAACGGTAGAGCTGCTTGTTCGACGAGAACACCATCGCGGTCTGCCGTGACGACGTGACTTTCTTTGGGCTGCAGCAGTGCGGCATCCGGGTCTCCACCCTGAGCCTGAATCATGCCGCGCCAGGCATCCATTGCCTGACCGTTGTCGAGAGCTGCCTCTACATCGGCATCTTCGCGGCCAACCTGTGCGAGCATTTCACGAGCGAGAGCGATCGTGAGCTCACGAACATCAGCGGGGCCGCCGCCGGCAAGCACCTCGACGGATTCGCGCACTTCGTTGGCGTTTCCAATGGTGAGGCCCAAGGGAACGTTCATGTTCGTCAGCAGCGCGACAGTCTTAACCCCCGCGTCCTTGCCCAGACGAACCATCGTTTCCGCGAGCTCTCGGCTGCGAGCAGCATCCTTCATGAATGCGCCAGAACCGAACTTCACATCGAGCACGAGAGCCGACGTTCCTTCAGCGATCTTTTTGCTCATGATCGAGGATGCGATCAGCGGAATAGCTTCGACGGTTCCGGTGATGTCGCGCAGGGCATACAACTTCTTGTCGGCCGGAGCGAGACCAGAACCGGCAGCACAAATCACTCCGCCGACGCCGCGCAGTTGTGCGTAAAATTCTTCGTTGGTGAGATCGGCACGCCAGCCAGGGATGCTCTCGAGCTTGTCGAGAGTACCGCCAGTGTGGCCGAGGCCACGGCCAGAAAGCTGCGGCACAGCAACGCCGAAAGAGGCAACTAGGGGTGCGAGCGGAAGGGTGATCTTGTCGCCGACGCCTCCAGTCGAGTGCTTGTCGGTGGTCGGCTTTCCGAGGCCCTCAAAGCTGAGAGTTTCACCGCTGGCGATCATTGCCAGAGTGAGGTCACGAATCTCTTCGCGCTCCATGCCATTGATGAAGATGGCCATTGTCATGGCAGCCATCTGCTCGTCGCCGACGTACCCGCGAGTGTAAGCATCCACGAGCCAGTTGATCTGGTCAGTACTCAGAACACCTTTGTCACGCTTGGTGTGGATGAGGTCGACGGCATCGAACTGCTCGATGCCTGTTGCTGCTGCACTGTTATTCACTGCGGTACTCCTCAAGGGTGCGTGGCCCGAACGCGTCGGGAATCACTTCGTCAATCGTTTTGATGCCAGACACCGTTTCGAGCAGCATGCCTTCGGCTGAGTGCTCGAACAGCAGTTGGCGGCAGCGGCCGCACGGCATGAGGGCGTTGCCCCTGCCGTCGACACACGTGAACGCAACAAGCTTGCCGCCACCGGTCATGTGCAGCGCAGACACCATGGTGCACTCTGCGCAGAGGGTGAGGCCGTAGGAAGCATTCTCGACATTCGCGCCCGAAATTATCCGGCCGTCGTCCACAATCGCGGCGACTCCAACCGGAAACTTCGAATAGGGAACGTAGGCGTGACTCAGGGCATCCGTGGCGACGAGCCTCAGCGCATCCCAGTCAATTGATTGCGGCTCGATCGTCATAGCGTTACCCCTTTATGTACGGTGTTCCGGATGCTGCTGGCGGCCTCGACTTTCCGACCAGACCGGCTACGGCAATGATCGTCACGACGTAAGGCAGCATGAGCATGAACTCGCTCGGCACCGGTGAACCAACAACGCTCAACGCGTTCTGCAGGTTGCTGGCGAACCCGAACAGGAGCGCCGCAAGCGTTGCCTTGATCGGATCCCAGCGGCCGAAGATCACGGCGGCGAGAGCGATAAAGCCGGCACCAGCGGTGACGTCTTTACCAAACTGCCCCGTCTGACTCAGCGTGATGAATGCTCCACCGAGTCCGGCGATCGCACCGGCAAGAGCGACGTTCCAGAAACGCGTGAGCTTCACGTTGATGCCGACGGTGTCAGCAGCCTTGGGGTGCTCGCCTACGGCACGCAGGCGGAGCCCCCAGCGGGTGCGGTAGAGCGCAAACGCAACGGCGGCCACGATGATGTACAGCAGGTAGACGATGACGGTCTGCTTGAAGAACACCGGTCCGATGATCGGGATGCCGCTCAAGATCGGAATCGACACCGCCGAGAAGCCCTCAGGGTTGTTCAGCCGCTCGGGGCTCTCGACGAGCCACTGTGAGTAGAGGAACCCGGTTAGCCCCGACACCAACACGTTAATAACAACACCAACGATGATCTGGTTCACGAGGTATCTGATTGAAAACACAGACAGCAAGAACGACACGAGCATTCCGGCTACGGCCGCAGCAAACAGTCCGGCGAATGGTGATGCCGTGATTGTGCCCACGACTGCCGCGACGAAAGCACCGGCGAGCAACTGGGCTTCGATCGCGATGTTCACGACACCAGCGCGCTCAGAGATCACCCCACCGAGCGCACCGAAGATAAGCGGCACGGCCAAGACGAGTGAGCCTGCGAGGAGTTCAGGAACTCGCAACGTTTCGTCAGCAGCGGCCCAGGTGAGGAAACCAGTCAGAGCAAAGAGCGCGCCAAAAGCCGGAACCCAGGTCGGCACCTTGCGGTCTTGCGAAATCATGAACGCAGATCCCACAGCGATGAGCGCCATCAGAATCGTGACGATGACACCAGTCGCCAGTGCAGGCAGCTGAATTATTGGCAAGCGGAAAAGATCAGTGCCCGTCGACAGGTCGAACCCGGTCGGTGCGTCCTCAGCAAAGCCGATGAACAGCACGCCCGAAATGAGCGATACAATCGCGAAGGCGACCGGCATCTTCCAACTGCGGCGGTCAATTTTGGACCCCGAATGGCCCTTACTTTCAGAAGTTTTGATGAAAGTCATTAGCTGACCACCTTCTTTGCGCGAGCGCCGGGTTGCGGCAAACGGAATACAGCGCGCACGAGCGGCGGAGCTGCTATAAACAGAACGATGAGTGACTGAACAACCAGAACGATGTCGATCGGAATGCTCTGCGAGGCCTGCATGGTGAATCCACCGGCCTTGAACGCTCCGAACAGGATGCCTGCAGCAAACGTGCCCCACGGGGTCGAACGGCCCAAGAGCGCAACGGTAATGGCGTCGAAGCCGATACCGGCATCCACACCAGAGGTGAATCCGCTAGTGGTAGTTCCGAGAACTTCGGTGCTCGCAGCAAGACCTGCGTAGCCGCCGGCGATCAGCATGACGTAGACGTAGAGACGCTCTACCTTGATGCCGGCTACGCGAGCAGCGTGCGGGTTGAGGCCCACAGCCCGGAACTTGAAACCGAGGCTCGAGCGCTCAATCAACCACCAGGCCAACACCGTTCCTGCAATCACAACGATGAAGCCCCAGTGCAGCTTGAAGGCGTCGCCGAAAAGAGGAGGCAACACGGCGCTGTCTGCTGCCGGCGGGGTCTTCGGGTTGTTGGAACCAGGGTTCTTCAGCAGATCCGTGCGCAGCAGGAAGCTGATCAGGTAGTAGGCGACGTAGTTGAGCATGATCGTCACGATCACCTCGTGCGCGCCAGTGCGAGCCTTCAATAGACCCGCGATCGCGCCCCACAGGGCACCACCGATGATTCCCATGATGACGGCAACGACAACGTGGATGACGATGGGCAGGTCCCAAGCGAAACTGGCGTAGCCCGCAAATGCGGCACCGACGATGATCTGACCACGGCCACCGATGTTGAACAGGCCAACGCGGAAGGCTATAGCCACTCCCAGCCCAGCAGCAATCAGCGGCGTCGCGAAGACGAGCGTTTGCGTCAGCGGCTTGATCGCCGACAGGAAGTCGTCACGTCGGAAGTCATAGACCGAACCCTGGAACAGGGCTAGGTAAGCGCCACCAACTGCGCTGCCGATGGCCGCGAACAGGTCCCAGGGGCGAGCGAAGAAGTATCCGGCCGCATCCTGCACATCAGAGTCGGTCAGCGCAATGAGCACACCACCGATCAGAATCGCCAGAACAACAGCGAGTACCGAGAGCAGCGCGTTGCCAGAGGTAATCTCGCGGAACGCATTCGTCCACCGCACGGTGTCCTGGTTTGTCTCCGAGTTCTCAGCGCTTTCCGTCAACGCCGCCTCTTCGGGCTTCTGGTCTTCGGGCTTTTGGTCTTCAGGCTTCTGGGGTGTTGGCTCGCTCATGCTGCCTCCTCCGTAATACGTTCGCCGGCCATCATGAGACCGAGCTGTTCGCGCGGGGTATCCGCAGGAACGATTCCAACAATCTGACCCTTGTACATAACCGCGATGCGGTCAGCAAGGGATACAACTTCATCGAGCTCGGTTGAGACCACGATCACGGGAACACCGCGATCACGCACGCCAACAATCTGCTCGTGAACAAACTCAATCGAGCCGACATCGAGACCTCGCGTGGGCTGCGAGGCAACCAGTAACGACAATTCGCGGCTCAGCTCGCGCGCAAGCACAACCTTCTGCTGGTTGCCACCAGACAACTGTGAGACACTCTCCTGAATACTTTGGGCCCGGATGTCGAATGACTCAAGCTTCTCGGTCGCAAACTCATTGAGAACAGTGGTCTGCAGTGTGCCGCGCCTAACGAAAGGAGCCCCATCGCTGCGGTCAAGCATGAGGTTTTCGGCGATACTGAAACCGCCAACAAGACCATCTAGCGTGCGGTCTTCCGGCACGTAGCCGACGCCCTCATCAAGGATCTGACGGGCGTTGAGCCCGAGCAATTCTTTGCCGTTCAACGTTATCGAACCGGATGCTCGATCCTGCATCCCCAACAACGCCTCGGCGAGCTCGGTCTGCCCGTTGCCCTGCACCCCGGCAATAGCGAGAATCTCTCCACCTTGCACTGTGACGCTCAGTTCTCTCACGGCACGGTGACCGAATTCATCTGCAATCGACAGATTGTCGATGATGAGAGCGTTGTCAGTGAGCTTGGCTGGGGCCTTGTCAATCGTGAGGTCAACCGCGCGACCGACCATGAGCGAAGCAAGTTCTTCTTTATCTGCGTTGGGATCGGCCTCACCAACAACCTTGCCTAGGCGGATGACCGTGATGCGGTCTGCAACTTCGCGCACCTCACGCAGCTTGTGCGTGATGAAAACAATGGACGTGCCCTCCGACTTGAGTTGGCGCATGATGGCCATGAACTCGTTAGTCTCTTGGGGCGTCAGTACAGCAGTGGGCTCATCGAAAACGAGCACCTTTGCTTCACGCGAGAGCGCCTTTACGATCTCCACACGCTGCTGAACACCGACGGGCAGGTCTTCGACACGCGCATCGGGGTCGAGGTCGAAACCAAAGCGAGCCGAGATGTCTCGCACGAGCGTGCGTGCTGCTTCCAGATTCAGCAGCCCCGGGCCGTAGACCTCTTCGTGGCCGAGGGCAACGTTCTCAGCCACGGTAAACACAGGAATCAACATGAAGTGTTGGTGAACCATGCCAATACCGGAGCGCATCGCGTCGCCCGGGCCCGCGAAGTGACGGACCTCGTCGTCGATGAGAATCTCGCCCTCTTCCGCCTGATACAGGCCGTAGAGCACGTTCATCAAGGTTGACTTGCCCGCGCCGTTCTCGCCGAGGAGGCTGTGAATCTCGCCCTCTTCGATTATGAGATCAATATGATCATTCGCGACTAGGTCACCAAAGCGCTTCGTAATACCTCGCAGCTCAAGTTTCACAATCTCTCCTCAGTGCTGTTTCGGCGCCATCGCCGTCGTCGGGTTTCACAAGAATAGCCTCAGAAGACTAGTCCAAAACGAAGGGGGCTGACCCTCAGGTCAACCCCCTCAGTTCTCTCTAACTAGTTCAGGTACGACTTCACGGCGATGTCGCCGGAGATGATGCCGTCCTTTACAGCGACGAGCTCTGCCTCGAGGCCGCCATCAACCTTCGACTCGAAGTCGTGGAACGGCGCAATGCCGACTCCACCGTTTTCGAGCGTTCCCACGTAAGGCGTGGTGTCGAGCGATCCGCCCGATGCTTCAGTCACAACTTCCGAAACAGCAACCTTGATCTGCTTGAGGATCGAGGTGAGGAACAAGTCCGCTGCTGCGGTCTCGGTCTCGGTAAGGTCAGCGTCTACACCGATCAAGGCGATGTCCTTGCCGGAATCGCGGATTGCCTCAACCGCGCTCTGGAAGATCGGGCCACCGACGGGAAGCAGTACGTCTGCACCCTGGTCGATCAGGTTCTGAGCTGCTGAACGCGAGTCGGTTCCGGGAGCGAAGCTACCGATGAACGTTCCGTCCTGTGCTGCAACATCCCAACCGCGGACCGTGACATCTGCACCCTTTTCGGAGTTGTAGTAGTCAACACCCTGAGCCGCGCCATCCATGAAGATTGAAACGGTGGGGAAGTTCATTCCGCCATAGGTTCCAACAACACCTGTCGAGGAGTAGCTTGCTGCGGCGTAACCTGCGAGGAACGCAGCACCGGCGGTGTCGAACAGAATCGGCTTGATGTTGTCGGCATCGGTGGTGCCGTCGAAGTCGTTGTCGGCCGCGTCGTCAACGATTGCGAAGTTGACGTCGGGGTTTGCCAGAGCGAACTCAACGGTAGCTGCAGAAAGGTTGAATCCGACCGTAACGATCAGGTCGCAACCTTCAGCAATAAGGCTCTCGATGTTGGGTGCGTAGTCTGCATCGCTGGTTGACTCAACGGTGAGGAACTCGACGCCGAGGTCATTCGCTGCAGTCTCAATACCTTCGTAGCCCAGCTGGTTGAACGACTTATCGTCGAACCCGCCCGAGTCGGAAACCATGCAGGGAAGGAAGTCGAGTGTTTCGCCCGAGCCTGCGTCGGTCTCTTCGGGTGCAGCTGCGCAACCGGCGAGTACGAGTGCGCTCGTTGCAACGAGCGCCATGCCGCTGAGTGCGCGGCCGTGAGTGCTGATTCTCAAGGTGTCCTCCAAGATGCTGTTCGACAGAAATTGTCGAAAGATAGTGCCCCTACGCTACCCAATAATCAAGAAAATGATTGTGCGAATATGAGCGCTGAAGCCGAATGGTTACAAACGCGAAATCTCGCCGTCACAAGACGTCGTTCCGGCCAGATATTTTTAGAGCATCCACCACAGATTTGACGCGCTGAGCGTTCGCCGTTGTCGTAACCAGCAAAGCGTCGGGAGTATCCACTACGACAATGTCGTTTACCCCAATTAGGGAAATAAGCCGGTCAGTCTGGCTAATCACCACTCCGGTCGACTTATCGGCCAGCACTCGGGCATTTTCACCGAGGATCGCGAGGTCAGATTTGCGCCCACCAGAGTGCAACTTGGCAATCGACGCAAAGTCGCCAACGTCATCCCAATCAAAGTCACCGGGAACGACAACAAGGCGACCCTCTGCGGCAGCGGGTTCGGCAACGGTGTAGTCAATCGCGATCTTCGCGAGGTGGGGCCAGACACGATCGACGACGGCGCCGCGCTCTGGGGTGTCCCACACTTCGGCAAGTTCAGTCAGGCCTGCGAGCAATTCAGGCTCGGCTTTGCCTAGCTGTTCAAGAAGTACGTCGGCACGGGAGATGAACATCCCACCATTCCAGAGATAGCCGCCACTGGCTACGTAGGACTGAGCGGTCTCGAAGTCGGGCTTCTCAACGAAGGAGTTAACTGAGACAGCGCTCGGAGCACCCTCAACCTCAATCGCACCACCACAGTGGATGTAACCAAACCCGATTGCAGGCTCTGACGGCGTAATGCCGATGGCCGCAATGTAACCGGCGTTGGCCACGGCGATCGACTCCCGCACACTGCGGTGGAATCCGCGGATGTCGCGAATCACATGGTCAGCAGCAAACGACCCGATGACGACGTTGGGGTCGCGCTTGAGCAGAATCGCGGCGGCAAGCCCAATCGCGGCAGACGAGTCTTTCGGCTCGCTTTCGAGCACAACATTGGGGTCGCTCAGTTCGGGAAGCTGCTTTTCGACGGCAGCACGATGAGCACGCCCGGTGACAACCATGATGCGGTCGGGGCCAGACAGCGGGGCGAGACGATCCCAGGTGTCTCGAAGCAGGGTTTGGCCTGACCCGGTGAGGTCGTGCAAAAACTTGGGGGCATCTGCCCGCGATAGCGGCCACAGGCGCGATCCAATTCCACCGGCAGGAATCACGCTGTAGAAGTTGTCGAACGGGGCCTGAAGTTGGCTCATGCCTCCACCTTAGACTTCAGCACCCGTTAACTCCCCCGTTATCCGCACCTCCTAACGTGAGCCTCACGACAACCGATTGAGGTGCTGAATTTGCGGGTCGCCATTGTTAGCGAAAGCTTTCTCCCCACTGTCAATGGCGTCACCAATAGTGTGCGCAAGGTGCTCGATTATTTGAGCACCGAAGGCCACGAAGCAATCGTGATCTGCCCCTCCGCTGGTGCGCCCACGACGTATGCGGGCTTCACCGTCCACTCCGTGCCTGCGCTGGCGTATCGCCAATTTCCGGTGGGGCTACCCAACCCTCAAGTGCACAAACTGATTTCTGATTTTCGACCGGACGTCGTTCATGCCGCCGCACCCTTCCTACTTGGGGCGCAAGCCATCGCATCCGCCAACCGGCTTGGCATTGCCACCGTTGCGATCTTTCAGACGGATGTCGCCGGCTACGCCCGCCGCAATCACCTAGGCCCGGCAACAAAACTGGCGTGGCGCATCGTGCGCTGGATCCACGACGGAGCAGAACTCACTCTCGCTCCCTCAAGCACGGCGATGGCCGATCTGCGCGCCATTGGAATCACCAGGTTGGAGCGCTGGGGTCGTGGTGTTGACCTCACTATGTATCACCCGGGAAAGAAACTGAGCCCGGCTGCGGCAAAGTTGCGCAAGCGACTTGCCCCCACCGGTGAAGTGGTGATCGGTTACGTCGGCCGCATCGCCCCCGAAAAACAGGTGGAGCGCTTGCGAGCGCTTCACGGCCTGAACGGAGTGCGCGTGGCCATCGTGGGTGACGGCCCATCTGTTTCTTCCGTTAAGAGGGAGCTTGCCGGCATCCCCGTCACGTGGTTGGGCAAATTGGGTGGCGAAGAGCTGGCTGCTGCCTATGCGGCGTTCGATGTCTTTGTGCACACCGGAACCGAAGAAACCTTTGGCCAGACGCTTCAGGAAGCTCACGCGGCGGGGCTGCCCGTCGTAGCTCCTCGCGCCGGCGGACCAATTGATCTCGTTGATCACGGCACGAACGGTTTTCTCTTTGAGGCAAACAACGAGAGTCAGCTTCGCGCGTTTGTTGAGGCTCTCACGATTGATCCTGAGCTTCGCGCGCGCATGGGTGAGGCCGGGCGCCGCACCGTTCTCGGCAAATCGTGGGAAGGCATCTGTGCGCAGCTAGTCGAGCACTATCAGTCGACAATTGCGGCCGGAGCGGTAGATACCAGTGGTGTCAGCGCACAAGTGTCGAAAGAAGCTGCATACGAGCCGACACCGGCTCGTTAACTTTAGCGAAAATCGCGAAAAGGTCTCGGAATTCTTGCTGTTAAGGGTGCAGTGGGAAGCGGGGGCCTCCTAGCGGGAATAGACTGGGTGGGTCCGCTATGCGGACAATCATCGGTCGCGGTGGACGCGACCCCACACCGCAAGGAGGGTCCTCGTGCCAGAGAAGTCGGCGAGCAACCTAGTGGCGGAGCCGAAGTCTCCGTCTAAGATTCGCTCCCCCAGGAGACCTGCTGGCACCCTGTATCGGGGCAACGAGGGCATGTGGTCGTGGGTGCTGCACCGTATTACTGGTGTCGCCATCTACTTCTTCCTACTTGTGCACATTCTTGACACCGCACTCGTGAGGGTGAGCCCTGAGGCGTACAACGTGGTCATTGAGACCTACAAGACGCCGTTGATGGGCCTTGGCGAGATCGCCCTGGTTGCGGCAATCGCATTCCATGCCTTCAATGGCCTGCGGATCATCCTGATCGACTTCTGGGCATTCGGTGCCAAGCACCAGCGCGCCATGTTCTGGGTTGTCATCGGTCTCTGGGTGGTTCTGCTCGCCGGATTCATCCCCCGCCAGCTAATGCACGTCTTCGGAGGTTGAGCATGAGTGTCATCGAAGCCCCCCGCACTCCTACCCGTGGCCGCCGTACCGGCGGAATCAACTGGGAAAAATGGGGATGGATCTACATGCGCGCCTCTGGCGTTGTACTCATCGTTCTCATCTTCGGTCACCTCTTCGTCAATCTTGTTGCCGGTGAAGGCGTCAAGGCCATCGACTTCGCGTTCGTCGGCGGAAAGCTTTCGGACCCGTTCTGGATGATCTGGGACGGCCTCATGCTGTGGCTCGCGCTGATCCACGGCGGCAACGGAATGCGCACGCTCGTCAACGACTACGCAACCAACCCGAAGGTGCGCAAAGTTCTACTGATCGGTATCGCCGCATCCACGGCAATTCTGATCCTTTTGGGAACCCTGGTGATCACCACCTTCGATCCCTGCCCAGCCGGAGCTGACCCAGCTCTGCTCGCCAGCATCTGTGAGGGACGCTAATTGTCTACGATTAACACCGGCGATATCGCCGACGGAACCATCATCGATGGAGTCCACTACCACCAGTTCGACATCGTGATCGTTGGCGCCGGAGGCGCTGGCATGCGTGCCGCTATTGAAGCCGGCCCGCACGCCAAGACCGCAGTGATCTCCAAGCTGTACCCCACGCGCTCGCACACCGGTGCGGCACAGGGCGGCATGGCTGCGGCGCTCGCCAACGTCGAGGACGACAACTGGGAATGGCACACTTACGACACCGTCAAGGGCGGCGACTACCTGGTTGATCAGGATGCGGCGGAGATCCTCGCCAAAGAGGCCATCGACGCCGTGGTTGACCTGGAAAACATGGGCCTTCCGTTCAACCGAACCGAAGACGGCAAGATCGACCAGCGTCGCTTCGGCGGTCACACTCGCGAGCACGGCAAAGCTCCTGTTCGCCGCGCCTGCTACGCCGCTGACCGCACCGGTCACATGATTCTTCAGACCCTGTACCAAAACTGCGTGCGACTCGGAATCAATTTCTTCAACGAGTTCTACGTGCTCGACCTCATCATGACCGAGGTCGACGGCGTTGAAGAGCCCGCAGGCGTTGTGGCCTACGAACTCTCCACCGGTGACCTTCACGTGTTCCAGTCGAAGGCGACCATCTTCGCTACCGGTGGATTCGGAAAGATCTTCAAGACGACATCCAACGCCCACACCCTCACCGGTGACGGCGTTGGAATCATCTGGCGCAAAGGCTTGCCGCTCGAAGACATGGAGTTCTTCCAGTTCCACCCCACCGGGTTGGCTGGCCTCGGCATCCTGCTCTCTGAAGCGGCTCGAGGCGAAGGTGCGATCCTGCGCAACGCCGAGGGCGAGCGCTTCATGGAGCGTTACACGCCAACGCTCAAGGACCTCGCGCCGCGTGACATCGTTGCGCGTTCGATGGCCACCGAGATTCGTGAAGGCCGCGGAGCTGGTCCTGACAAGGATTACCTGTTCCTCGACATCACCCACCTTGAGCCTGCCGTGATCGACGAGAAGCTGCCAGATATCACCGAGTTCGCTCGAACCTACCTCGGCGTTGAGCCGTACACCGAACCCGTTCCTGTGCTGCCCACCGCGCACTACGCCATGGGCGGCATCCCCACCAACGTGCAAGCCGAAGTGTTGCGCAACAACACGGATGTCGTCAAAGGCCTCTACGCGGCCGGCGAGTGCGCGTGCGTGTCTGTTCACGGCTCCAACCGTTTGGGCACCAACTCGCTTCTCGACATCAACGTCTTCGGAAAGCGCGCCGGAAAGGCCGCCATCGAATACGTGAAGACGGCCGAATTCGTGCCGCTGCCCGAGAACCCTGCTGGCGGCGTCAAGAACATCCTCGACATGGTTCGTGCCGGCGATGGCACCGAACGTATTGCCGCTATCCGTAAAGAGCTGCAGGTCTCGATGGACCGCAACGCACAAATCTTCCGCACTGATGAGAGCCTCGAAGAGGTCACCAACCTCATCCAGAGCCTGCGCGGTCGCTACCGGAACATTCAGCTCCACGACAAGGGTAAGCGGTTCAACACCGACCTCCTTGAAGCCGTCGAGCTGGGCTTTTTGCTCGACCTAGCCGAAGTACTCGTATTCTCGGCACGGTCACGCAAAGAGAGCCGTGGCGGGCACATGCGTGAGGACTACCCCGATCGTGACGACGAGAACTTCCTAGTACACACGATGGCGTACCTCACAGGTGACCCAGAATCAGAAGAGGCGGGTGACCACATCCGACTCGACTGGAAGCCGGTTGTGATCACGAATTACCCGCCGATGGAGAGAAAGTACTAATGAACACTGCCGTCGCTGACCACAAGCCTGCCGCACCCGAGGTCGTCCCGACCTTCACGGCCACACTCATCATCCGTCGTTTCGACCCGGATGTTGACGAAGAGCCACGCTGGGAAGACTTTGACGTCGAGCTTTACGAGACCGACCGCGTGCTCGACGCCCTGCACAAGATCAAGTGGGAGATGGATGGATCTCTGACCTTCCGTCGCTCGTGCGCACACGGTGTTTGTGGTTCGGATGCCATGCGGATCAATGGCCGCAACCGCCTCGCCTGCAAGACCCTGATCAAGGATCTCGACATCTCGAAGCCGATCTACGTTGAAGCCATCAAGGGCCTCCCCTTAGAAAAAGACTTGATCGTCGACATGGAGCCGTTCTTCGACTCCTACAAGGAGATCAACCCCTTCCTGATGGCTGGCGCCACCAAGGGCGGCAAGGAACGCAAGCAGAGCCCCGTAGAGCGAGCACGCTTCGATGACACCACCAAGTGCATCCTGTGCGCCGCGTGCACGTCGGCATGCCCCGTGTTCTGGACCGACGGACAGTACTTCGGCCCGGCCGCGATTGTGAACGCTCATCGCTTCATCTTCGATTCGCGCGATGAGGGCGCGGGCGTTCGTCTCGACATCCTCAACGACAAAGAGGGCGTGTGGCGCTGCCGCACCACCTTCAACTGCACCGATGCCTGCCCCCGCGGCATCCAAGTCACTCAGGCAATTGCCGAAGTGAAGCAGGCAATTATCAAGGGGAAGCCGTAACGGGGCGCACTCAGCAACTATGTGTTTGTAGTCAGGCGAGCGGCGTACGCTGCAACGCATGACGACATTGAAAGCACTCTATATCAACACAACGCTCAAGCGTTCGCCCGAACTCAGCCACACGGAAGGCCTCATCGAACGAAGCCGACTCGTGTTCGAAAAATCCGGGGTTTCCACGGAAGTCGTTCGCGCGGTCGACCGCACAATCGCGCCGGGCGTGTATCCAGATATGCGCGAGCATGGCTGGGATGAGGATGCCTGGCCTGAGCTCTGGCAGAAGGTCAAAGCCGCAGACATCCTCATACTGGCTGGCCCAATTTGGCTTGGCGATCAGTCGTCAGAGTCGCGAAAGATCATCGAACGGCTCTACGCCCACAGCGGCGAAACCAACGACAAAGGCCAATACGTGTTCTACGGCAAGGTTGGCGGCGCACTCGTGACCGGCAACGAAGATGGCGTCAAGCACGTCTCATCCAACATTTTGTACAGCTTGCAGCACATCGGGTACACGATTCCGCCGCAGGCTGATGCTGGCTGGATTGGCGAAGTCGGTCCAGGCCCCAGCTACCTCGACGACGGCTCAGGCGGTCCAGAGAACGACTTCACGAACCGCAACACCACCTTCATGGCACACAACCTCATCCACTTGGCGACGATGCTCAACGCCAACGGCGGCATCCCTGCCGAGGGCAACGTGCCAGCCGAGTGGAACGACGGCAAGCGATTCGGCTTCGACGCGAACCCTGAGTATCGCTAACTAGCGTTTGCGGCAGCCTCACGAGCTGTTGGGCCGGTGGTCGCGTTGATCGCTGCTTCGGCGCGCACTGTGGCCTGCTCAAGCGTTACCGTCTTGAGTTCAGCACGCACATCGGCGAGTGCCTGAGGCGTCATCGACAGGCTCGTTACACCCAAGCCGACGAGCACAACCGCGAGCTGGGGGTCAGCGGCGGCTTCTCCACAGACACCTACGGGCTTACCTGCAGCGGCGCCGGCGGCACCGATCATCTTCACGAGGCGAAGCACGGCTGGATGCCACGGGTCTTGGAACTTGGCCAAGGTGCCGAGCATCCGGTCCGCTGCCAGTGTGTACTGGGTGAGGTCGTTAGAGCCGATGGAGACGAAGTCACTGCGTTCGGCCACCTGGTCGGCGAGCACTGCAAGTGACGGAACCTCTGCCATGACACCGACAGTGTTGAGGCCGAGTTCGCGACCGAGGGAAACGAAGTAGTCGGTCTCTTCGGCATCCGACACCATCGGCGCCATCACCCAGAGGTCGGCGTCGGTAGCGTTCTGGGCGTTGACAAGAGCGGTGAGTTGATCGCGCAGAATGTTTTCGTTGACGCGCAGCGAGCGCAGTCCGCGCTGGCCGAGGGCAGGGTTTGCCTCTTCGCCCATATCCATGAAGCTGAGTGGCTTGTCTGCGCCAGCATCGAGGGCACGCACGACAACCTTTTTGCCGGGGAAGTGCTTCAGCATCTCCGTGTATTCGGCGGTCTGCTCTTCTACGGTCGGCGCGGTCGTCGCGTCGAGGAACATCAGCTCGGTGCGGAACAGCCCAACACCTTCAGCGCCCAGCTCTACCGCTTGTGCGGCCTCGGAGGGAGTGCCGAGGTTGGCCAGCAACGGAACAAGAGTTCCATCAGCGAGCGCGCCATCAGTGATCGGTGCGTTGGCGGCTGCGGCAAGCTCCGCGATGCGGGCCTCTGCGGCGGATCGCTGCTCAGCGGTGGGGTCTGTCGTGATGGTGCCGGCGCCGGCATCCACAATAACCAGAGTGTCGTCAGCAAGGTCAAGCGCTTCAGCAACACCCATGATCGCGGGGATCGCCTTGGAGCGCGCAAGGATCGCGGTGTGGCTAGTTGGGCCACCCTGACGGGTGACGAGCGCAAGCACCTTGTCGAGTTCGAGAAGGGCAGTGTCTGCGGGGGCTAGGTCGTCGGCGACCAAAACGAAGGGCTCATCGCGCTGCGGGACACCCGGTGCTGGTACGCCACGAAGACGCGCGACCACACGCTGGCTGACATCGCCGAGGTCGGTGGCACGCTCGGCCATCATTCCGCCAAGCGAGATCAACATGTCGCGGAATTTGCCAAACGCTTCAAACACGGCACGCTCAGCAGTCTTGCCACCGTCAATGATCTCGTTGACGCTCTCAAGAATGGAGGGGTCTTCGGCCATGAGCGCTGTTGCTGTCAGCACCTCGTTTGCTTCGGCATCCGCTTTCTCTGCGCGTTCGCGAAGATCGGCAGCCACAAACGTCAGAGCTGAAGCCGCGGCTTCTTTCTCTGCTGCGACGTCACCTGAGTGGCGTGCATCTTTCGGTTCCGGAAGCGGGTCGGGCATGCGCACGACTTTTCCGATGGCAACCGATCGTCCAACTCCGACACCCTGAAGTTCCATGTGATCTGACCCTCTCCCCTGAGTTCTGCAAAGACAGCCTAGCTATTCTTGAGGGATGAAGCTTACGCAACGACTGAAACCGGCGATTGACTGGGTGATGGGGCGACGCCCGGTGAGGGTATTCCTTCACTACGCCGACAAACTTGGTCCGCTCTTAGCTTTTGGGCTCTCGTATCAGGCAATCTTTGCCGTCTTCGCCGCACTCTGGGTCGCCTTCGCCGTAGCCGGGCTCGTCGTTCAGGGCGATCCTGCATTGCTGGATGCCGTCTACAACTTCATTTCAACGAACGTTCCTGGGTTGATCGGCGACGGCAGCGGCAGCGGCAACGGTGCAATCACTCGCGAAACCCTCGCAGACTCACAGGTGTTGGGCATCACCGGTATTATTGCCGCCGGCGGTCTGGCTTTCACCGCACTTGGCTGGATCGCTTCGGGGCGCAACGCTATCCGATCGATGTTCGGACTTGATAGTTCAGAAGCCAATTTTTTGGTGCTGAAGCTGAAAGATTCCGGTCTCGCCATCGGCTTCGGAATCGCGGTCATCGCCTCAGCCGCACTGTCGGTGGCAAGCACCGCCGCTCTCAACTGGCTGCTCGACTTAGTCTCCATCAACGAAGATTCATTGGCCGCGCGCGCGGCAACTCAAATTATCGCTGTCGTTATCGTGTTCATTCTCGACGCAGCAACGCTCGGTGTGTTCTATCGAATTATTTCGAGAATCAAGATTCCGTTCCGATTGCTTGCACAGGGAACCATTATTGCGGCGATCGCGCTCGGCGCTCTCAAGTTCGGGGGAAGCTTCTTGCTCGAAGGCGCAACCCGCAACCCACTACTCGCGTCGTTCGCAGTGATTATTGGTCTGCTGATCTGGTTCAACCTGATTTGCCAAATCATTCTCATTGGTTCGGCCTGGATTGCGGTCGGTGCAGACGACGCGGACCTCGACATCAGTGGAGACAAGCGTGCCCCGGATGCGCCCCGTGCCGTTAAGCCGACGAAGGCCTCTGAGGCGGCAAATACTGGTGACACAACCGACGAACGCTCGGTGGAGAGCCAACGCGCGAGCGATAAAGCCAACGAGAACAGGTTCAAACGAACTTTCAAGCGCCTGATGAAGCGGAACAAGAAGCGATAGGCCGAGCGACCGTAGCGTCACCACACGGTCAGTGGCCCTCGGTAGTCTTGAGGCATGGCAACACGTCTTCGCATCGCATCCGTCAACGTCAATGGCGTTCGCGCCGCTTACCGCAAGGGCATGGGCGAGTGGCTGGATGCCCGTGACGTCGACATTCTCGCGCTGCAAGAAGTTCGCGCCGCCGATGCCGACATTGAAGGGCTGCTCGGCGATGGCTGGAACATCCTGCACGACGCCGCGACCGCAAAGGGTCGCGCTGGAGTAGCGCTGGCTTCACGTAAGGGGTCTGCGGCATCCGCCCCTCTTGCGCACCGGGTAGCTCTCGGTGCCGACGACTTTGATAGCGCCGGGCGTTGGCTTGAAGCCGACTTCGAGGTCGATGGCAAAACCGTCACCGTCGTGAGCACTTACGTGCACTCGGGCGTTGTTGATACCCCCAAGCAGGTTGAGAAGTACAAGTTCTTGGAGGCCATGCTCGTGCGTCTGCCCGAGCTTGCCGCCCACAGCGACCATGCCCTCATCGTCGGCGATCTCAATGTTGGTCACCGCGAACTCGACATCAAGAACTGGCGCGGCAATCGCAAGAAGGCCGGGTTCCTGCTCGAAGAGCGCGCCTACTTTGACCGCATCTTCGGCGAGCACGGAACCACCATCGAGTGCGTCGACAGCACGACCGGCCCCGGCCTCGGCTGGGTGGATGTTGGTCGCCAGTTCGCCGGCGAAGTTGACGGCCCGTACACCTGGTGGTCGCAGCGCGGCCAAGCTTTTGACACCGACACCGGTTGGCGCATCGACTACCACGTCGCCACCCCTGCCTTGGCTGCCTCGGTTGCGGAGTACCGCATCGACAAGGCTGACGCGTGGGATGAGCGTTGGAGCGATCACGCTCCCGTCGTCGTTGACTATTCCATCTGAAAGAATTAGCCCATGAACCGCACACCTCGCCTGTTTTCCGGTATGCAGCCGTCTGCCGATTCGCTCCATGTGGGCAACTACATTGGCGCACTCATGCAGTGGCGCGAGATGCAGCAAAACTACGACGCCGTCTTCTGCGTTGTCGATATGCACGCCATCACTGTGCCACAAGAACCCGAACTGCTGCGCGCGCAGACCCGTCGCACCGCCGCCCAGTACATCGCCGGTGGCATCGACCCCGAAAACTCCGTGCTGTTTGTGCAGTCGCAGGTGTCCGCCCACGCCGAGCTTGCTTGGGTGCTGAACACCATCACCGGTTTCGGTGAGGCCTCGCGCATGACCCAGTACAAAGACAAGTCAGCTAAGCAGGGATCGGATACCACCTCCGTTGGCCTCTTCACCTACCCCGTGCTCATGGCTGCAGACATCCTGCTCTACGACACCACTATTGTGCCGGTGGGTGAAGATCAGCGTCAGCACATCGAGCTCACGCGTGACCTCGCCGCTCGCTTCAATTCGCGCTTTGGCGACACCTTTGTGATTCCCGAACCACAGATTCAGAAAGCCACCGCCAAGATCTATGACCTGCAGAACCCGGAGTCGAAGATGAGCAAATCAGCGACAACGGATGCTGGGGTGCTGTGGTTGCTCGACGAGCCATCCAAGACGGCCAAGAAGATCAAGTCGGCCGTGACCGATGCGGACCGCGAGATTCGTTTCGACCGCGGCGCAAAGCCGGGCGTCTCGAATCTGCTCACGCTGCACTCCACGTTTAGTGGCACATCCATTGCTGATCTCGAAGCGCAGTTTGAAGGCAAAGGCTACGGCGACCTCAAGAAGGACGTTGCCGACGTCGTGACCGCCGAGTTCACCCCCGTGCGCGAACGCACCCTTGAGCTACTGGATGACCCTGCCGAACTCGACCGCATGCTCAGCAAGAACGCTGAACGTGCCAACGAAATGGCCCAAAAGACGCTCGACCGCGTCTACGACCGGATCGGCTTCTTGCCGCGGGTGCGCTAATGCAGACTTTTACCCTCACGAGCGAACTCCTCACCCTCGACGCCCTCACCGGTGACGATGTTGAGCTGATGACCACCTACTGCCAAGACCCGATCTTTGAGCACACGCTCACAATCCCGTGGCCGTACGCTGCGTCAGATGCCGAGTTCTTCATCAACAACCTTGTGGTGCAGTGGTGGGACGACGACGACGAATACACGTGGGCGATCCGCGAAACCGGCAAGACAGAACTGCTCGGCGTGATCAGCTTCCGCCTCTACAACGACACCATCGGGTACTGGATGGGCGAACCACACCGCGGCAAAGGCTTCATGAAAGAAGCTGTTGCCGAGGTGTGCCGCTGGATCTTCTCCACTGGCCGCCCCGAAGTGCGCTGGGAAGCGCTCGTGGGCAACAAAGCCTCCGCAGCCATAGCCAAGAGCCTCGGCTTCGTCTACACCGGCATCGAGCCCGCCTCAAGCGAATACCGCGGTGGCACCCACCCGCCGTCGTGGTGGGCGACTCTCACCGCGCCCGACGAGAACCCCAGCTATGCCGTCGAATCCGGTCAGCCGTGGCCCTTCTAACTCTTACCAAAGTGGCTGCATGAGCATCACCGTCGCACTGTTTGACCTCGACGACACCCTGTTTGCGCACCGCGCAGCCGTCGACTTGGCAATCCGCAACTACCGGCACACGCTCGGGCCCACCCTCGCGGCCGGCCCGGATGATTTCACCGAAAGCGCACGCTGGACAGTTCTCGAAGAACTGCACTACCACCGCTATTTGAGCGGCGAGCTCAACTTCGAAGGGCAACGACAGGCCCGCGCCCGCGGCTTCGTCGATCCCTACGGCGTGACCTTCACGGATGCGGAAGCCACCCACTGGTTCGACGCCTACTTCGAGGCCTACCGCGCCGCCTGGCACCTCCACGACGACGCTCTCGCCTGCCTCGACGCACTCGAAGCCCGCTCCCCCGCCGTGCGCATCGGCGTCATCACCAACGGCGAACTCGACTTTCAAACCTCCAAAGTCAGCACCGTCGACCTCGCCAACCGTGTCGAACACCTCGTCGCCAGTGGCCAATTCGGTCACACCAAGCCCGACGCCCGCATCTTCCACCACGCCTGCGAACTCTTCGGAGTCGCGCCCGCCGAGGCGCTCTACGTCGGCGACCGCCTGGTGACGGATGCGCTGGGAGCCGCCAATGCCAGCCTCACCGGAGTGTGGCTCGACCGGGAGCGCAGCGCAACCGAAGCGCAACTAGAGGAAGCTCGCGCGGCCGGGGTACCGGTCATCCACTCGCTTAGCGAACTCGACGCCCTGCTCACCTGACACGGCAGCAAAGACAGCCATCATCACATTTCGCGGGAATACTTCGCGCACAGCCACGTTGAGTAGACTAAGCGCAGTACAACGTGCTCCGGGGTCGGTGAAAGTCCGAACCGGCGGTGATAGTCCGCGAACCGCGATGAAGTGAGAACTTCTGACCGGTTGACCTGGTGAAACTCCGGGACCGACGGTAATGAGATCGCAAGATCTCTCAGTCCGGATGAGAGGAAGCACGGCTTTAGTATCTTGGTGAGCCGAAATATCTTGGTGATCCACAATGCTGAAGCGGGTTTTTTCGAACCCATTTTCCCGGAGCCCGTCCCACGAGACGAGAGACCGGATGAGCACCCCAGAACAGCAGACACAGCACGAGAAGCTGATGCTTCATGCGCTGTCGCTTGCCAGTCGCGGCCCCATCACCGGCGGAAACCCTCAAGTTGGTTGTGTGCTCGTAGATGCCGCTGGCGAGATCGTTGCCGAAGGCTGGCATCGCGGTGCGGGCACTCCCCACGCCGAAGTGGATGCTCTGACCAAACTCACGGCCAGCAAACTCGGTGGCGCTGCGACAGGCCAAAGCGCCGCGGGCCTCACCGCCATCGTCACTCTCGAACCGTGCAACCATCAGGGTCGCACCGGTCCGTGCTCTGAAGCGCTCATCGCTGCTGGCGTGACTCGCGTTGTGTACGCAGTGTCAGACCCGGGCAAGCGTTCGGGCGGCGGAAGCGAACGACTTCGCGATGCTGGAGTCGAGGTTATTGGCGGCATCGCTGCCGCTGAAGCAGAAGAGTTTTTGCACTCGTGGCTCTCGGCCACTCGCCTGCAGCGCCCTCACGTCACCGTGAAGTGGGCGTCGAGTCTTGACGGTCGCTCTGCGGCCGCCGACGGCACGAGCCAATGGATTACCGGCACCGCCGCGCGTCAGCACGTGCACGAGCAACGAGCGCGCGCCGATGCGATCGTCGTGGGCACGGGCACTGTGCTCGCCGATGACCCGAGCCTGACCGCGCGGGGAGACGGCGGCGAGTTGCTCGAGCGGCAACCGCAGCCGGTGGTGCTGGGGCGGCGCGAGATTCCGGTGGGGGCGCAACTGCGCCACCACCCCGCACAACTGCGTCAGTTCGACGGCAGCGACCTCAACGCCGCACTCGCCGAACTGTTTGAAGCTGGCATCCGGCGCATCTTTGTCGAAGGTGGCCCCACTATTGCGAGCGCCTTCATCACTGCCGGTCTCGCGGATGAACTGCTCATCTACCTCGCCCCGAAACTGCTGGGCGGCCCGAAGGTGGCGCTCAGCGAGCTCGGGGTTTCTACCATTGCTGAGGCGAAAGACCTCAGCATCACCGAACTTCGCCCGCTGGGCAACGATGTGCTGATTGTCGCCCGCCCGGCGACCGGCGCACCGTTTGCGCAGTCGGCAACGGGCACAGTGGTCGCTACCCCAGCGACAGAAACGGGAGCGTAACCGTGTTTACCGGAATCATTGAAGAGCTTGGCGAGGTCGTCGAATTCGCCGCGACCGCTGACGGCGCCCGACTCACTGTCCGCGCCCCCGGCGCAGTATCGGATGCCGGCCACGGCGACTCCATCAGCGTCAGCGGCGTGTGCCTCACCGTTGTTGATCAGGGCCCCGACTGGTTCACGGCCGACGTGATGGGAGTCACGATCGCTATGAGCACGCTCGGCACAGTTGCTGCCGGTGACCACGTCAACATCGAACGCGCCATGCAGGTGGGCGATCGTCTCGGCGGTCACATCGTGCAGGGGCACATCGATGGCACGAGCACCGTACTGAGCATTGAGGACGAGGGCAGCTGGCGCGTTTTGCGCTTCAGCCTCACTCCGGAGCTCGCCCCGCTCGTCGCGCGCAAGGGCTCCATTGCCGTGCACGGTGTCTCGCTCACGGTGAGTGCTGTGGGCCTCGACTGGTTTGAGGTCTCGCTGATCCCCGAGACCCTCACTGCAACAACGTTGGGAGCGCTCGTTGTGGGCGACTCCGTAAACATCGAGACTGACATTCTGGCGCGTCATGTTGCCCGGATGGCGGAGTTCACCGACGCAGATCAGCGTCACGAAAGGACCGAGTCATGAGCCTGGCCACTATCCCTGAAGCCATCGAAGCACTGCGCGATGGTCGCCCCGTTATCGTCGCTGACGATGAGGGCCGCGAGAACGAGGGCGATGTCATCATCTCCGCCGAACTCGCCAGCCAAGAGTGGATTGCCTGGATGGTGCGCCACTCCTCTGGATTCATCTGCGCACCTATGACCAACGAGATCGCTGATGCTTTGGCGCTGCCACCCATGGTCTCCGTCAATGAAGATCCCCGTGGTACCGCCTACACGGTGTCAGTGGATGCCGCTTCGCGTCTTAGCACCGGCATCAGCGCCTCTGACCGGGCCCACACTCTCCGCGTCCTCGCCGACCCGCTCTCAATGCCGTCGAGCCTGCACCGTCCAGGACACATCCTGCCGCTGCGTGCGGTTGATGGTGGCGTCCGCGAGCGCGACGGCCACACCGAGGCATCCGTCGATCTGATGAAACTTGCGGGCCTGCGCCCGGTGGCGGCAATCTCGGAGATCGTGCACGACTCTGGCGAGATGATGCGGTTGCCTGAGTTGATCGAATTTGGTGCGCGCGAGAACGTGCTCGTCATCACGATTGAGGCGCTCATGCACTGGCTCGAAGAGAACCGTTGCGACACCATTCCGGCACCGATCGCACCGATCCCTGAAATGGCTCGGGTGTCGTTTGAGGTGGAGACCACGATCCCCACCGCGCACGGCTCCTTCACGGTGCGTGCCTACCGCGACCACTCCACCGGCGCGGATCACGTCGCCTTCATCGCTCCCGGAACGCTCGACCGCATCGGCACCGAACCCATCCTCGTGAGGGTGCATTCGGAGTGCCTCACGGGTGAAGCGTTCGGTTCCCTCAAGTGCGAGTGCGGTCCCCAGCTTGATGTCTCCCTCGAGACTGTGCAGCGTGAGGGTGGCGCTGTGATCTACCTTCGTGGTCACGAAGGACGAGGTATCGGGCTCATCAACAAGCTGCGCGCCTACCGCCTGCAAGAAGACGGACTCGACACCCTCGACGCGAATCTGGCCCTAGGCCTGCCCGCTGATTCCCGCGATTATGGTGCGGCTGTTGGCATCCTCAAAGATCTGGGGATGTCGTCGGTGCGGTTGCTTAGCAACAACCCGGAGAAGCAACGCCAGCTTGAAGAGCGCGGTGTGACCGTGACCGAACTTGTTCCTCTCGTGGTTGGCGTCAGCGCCAGCAATGAGGGTTACCTCGAAACTAAGCGTGACCGCATGGGCCACGCACTTCCCTCCTCGGCCGTGCTCAATGAAGCACGCCTGACCCCGAAAGGCCTCTAATGAGCGGCGCAGGATCCCCCGAATTCGTTACCGATGCAACCGGCCTCAAGGTAACGATCGTTGCCGGGCAGTGGCATGAGGTCATCACCAACGGCTTGCTCGCTGGAGCCCACCGCGCGCTCGCTGCGGCGAATGCCGAGGTGACCGAGGTGCGGGTTCCCGGCAGCTTCGAGTTGCCCGTCGCGAGCAAGGCAGCCCTAGATGCTGGGGCGGATGCCGTAGTCGCGCTCGGCGTGATCATCCGTGGTGGTACGCCCCACTTTGAATACGTGTCGGATGCTGCAACCAGCGGCCTCACGCAGGTGTCGATCCTTACCGGCAAGCCTGTTGGCTTTGGCGTGCTCACGCTTGACGACGAGCAGCAGGGACTCGACCGAGCCGGGCTTGAGGGTTCGAAAGAGGACAAGGGTAAAGAGGCCGCCAACGCCGCTATCGCGACTGCTGTGCTGTTGCGTCAGATTCGCGGGGCATAGCTAGCATTTAACCTCGACTCAGCACCTCCAGCATCTCCCAACACTCGGCTGGTCGATGGGGAAGGGATGTGAGTCACTTGCTTTCGCTAGCCGACGTCAACGGATCATCGAGACCGAATTCATGCCGAAGGGCCGATCGGGCAGCATGCCATCCCGCCATCCCGTGTACGCCCGGTCCTGGCGACGTTGAAGCTGAGCAGAGGTAGATGCCACGAGCGGGAGTGCGCCAAGGATCGGCAGACACGACGGGACGAGCCACCAACTGCTGCAGAGTCATCGCGCCTCCCGTGATGTCCCCGCCCACGAGGTTGGCGTTGGATGAGTTGAGATCCATGGCGCTGCGGCCACTGGATTGTAGAATCCGATCACGGAATCCCGGGGCCAACCGTTCGATCGCGGCAGTAATCTTTTCGGTCGGATTGCGCCGTGACCCTGCGGGAACGTGCGTATAGGCCCACACTATGTGCCGGCCGGCCGGTGCCCTGCTGGAGTCGTGGACCGTGGGTTGCGAAAGCAAAACATAGGGGTTCTCGGGATGTTTTCCGCGACTAACCTCCCGTTCGCTGTTCCGGATCTGATTCCAGGTTCCACCCAAGTGAAGGGCCGCCGGATTTCTGAGCTGCGGTTCTGTCCAGGGCACTGGTCCATCGAGCGCGTAGTCCACCCGGGCCGCAGCATTGCCATGTCGAAACCGGGCTAGGTCTCTTCTGTACTGGGCGGGCAAACGGTCACCAGCAATCTGGAGTAGTGCCCCAGGCGTCACATCGAGAAGCACCACCCGCGCGTCAGCGAGTTCATTGAGACTGGTTACGTTATGGCCCAGCTCAATTGATCCTCCGTGCGCGATGATGTCTGTGACGAGCGCTTCGGCAATCTGCTGGGAACCGCCGACAGGAATGCCCCAGCCGCGCGCGTGTGCGTGGGACGCCAGCACGGTACCCGCCCCCACAACCGCGAGTGACGGCATCCTCCCGACCGCATGCGCCGACACTCCTGCGAGAAGCGCCCTTGCCCGGGGATCCCTCAACGTGTTGCGCCAGAAAGTCTCTGCCAAGTTCATCGTTGTATAGCCGAGCCGGGCGGCGAGTCCGGGGTCGGATGGGAGGCGCCACAACGGCCCGAGGGTCAGCTCCGCTAAGTCATCGATCCTCTCAATGAGGGGCCCGAAGAGCTCCCGCCAGGTGCGACCGCTGCCCCTGTTGTCCCCTAGGCCCGCTACCGTAGCTTCGAGATCCCGATGGGCGTAGACCGCTCCACCGGGCAACGGATGTCCGTATGACGTCTCCGGCACCACGAAGTCGACCCGCTCGCTCAATTTCCAAGCTTGGAAGAACGGTGACGCCAGCGCCATCGGATGGACGGCGGCGAATTCGTCGTGGAGGAAGCCAGGCAGCGTCAGCTCGCTGCTGCGCAACCCTCCGCCCCACTGGTCGTTCGCTTCGACGACGCTCACGCTTAAACCGGCTCGGGCAAGAGTGACCGCCGCCGCCAGCCCATTGGGTCCGCTGCCGACAACGTAAGCATCAGGGACGCTCACTTGTCAGTCACCAGCTCCGGCGCGACCAGGCTAGGCATTCTGCCCGGTCGGCTCGCCCCAAATCGGGCTAGGTAACCGGTCACATATACCTTTGCTAGCCGCACATCCCTATCCGTAAGTAAGAAGAGGTCAGTCACCACCATGTACAGCGAGAAGAACGGCAGACCCATGAGTATTCCAATCGCGACATGCATGCCAAGCACGAGAGGCAACAGAACGGCTTTCGCCCACCGGTTGACGAGTGCGAACGGTAGGCACAATTGCACAAATACGGCCGCATAGGTGGCGCCGACAACCACAATCGGCCATTGATACACGAAGGCCGCTACCTCTGGCCAGTTGTTGTAGTCCGCTGTGCGGAGTATGTAGTAGAGCGCAGTGCCGTTTTGCCACATCTCGCCTTGCACCTTGAACAGGCTTGAAGTCGCATAGAGCACGCAGACCTGTGCAACGCAGGCTATGAGAGCCGCGTTGTGAGCGACAGTGCCAATGACCCGCTCTCGTCGCCTCGGTCTCCCGGATGCAAGGCGACGACGGGTGCGGAGGGAATCTAGCGACCAGTGTGCCCCCACTTGAGCAAACACCAAGTAGACAAGAATTATCCGAGCTAGGTTGTCGCCCCCGTTCGTCGCGAGGGGATTCCGAGCATGCAATGACCAGAGCAATACGAAAAAAATCACCGTAATAGTGCGGGTGTGCCATCCAAGGGTGAAGAGAATGGCCGCTGTCAAGAGCGCGAAATAGAGGATGTCGGCGTACACGGCGCTGGAGGACAGAACGTAGAGTGACGGTTGCCCACCTGCCAGAGATGTCTGCATAAACAGATCCCAGGTATACGCTGCTTCGGCACCCCAGATCTGCTGCCGAACGGGCAGGTTGATGAGGAGCAGGAATATTGTTGTCACCCCGTAGCCGATGCGCACTAGCGAAATAACCCTGGTGCCGTGTCGACGCTGCGAAAGCCAATCCAGCCCGGCCATTCCCAGAGCACGACGATCGAGTCTGCGTGTGTTCGAAAACGTCATAAGGGTAGTTCCTCTCCGGTGGCGGTCAGCCAGGGCGTGTCGGAGTAGAAAACTTCGCCCACTCCGGCATCGTCCCGCTTCGACCAGCGCGGAAATTCATGAGTGACAATCCGTACTTGCACAGCATCCGGCGTCACTCCGGTTTCGTCACGCACACCTTTGATAGCCAGCTGCACGACAGCATCCACCGTGCGCTTGTAAGCGGTGCGTAGCGGTTCCGGACCGGCATCGAGCAGGTCCTCGCTGAGGAATAGCCCCGAGTCAGCCGCGTTAGGGAACTCCGCGAGAACAGCCTCATTGCGAATGAGGTCCTGTCGCGCCGATAACAGGTTGTGCGTGGCGCTGCTCACCGTGTAATGCAAATTGTCAGGAACCAGGTTGTGTAGCTTGCGTTCCAGCATCGCGGTGGAAAGGTCGACGAACCCGCCGAGTTCGTCACCGCCCGCCGTGCCCCGGACCAGCAATCCGGTATCTCGTGACACCGGATCTGGAGCAAAGAGTTCCCAGTTTTGATCAAATAGTGGGCTCATCCACAGTCCAGTCGCGAGCGCGAGCTGCTGGCTAAGGGGATTAGCTGGAGCAACATGGAGGAATGTGAGCCCGAAGTGCAGCGAGAGAACACAAACTGCACCTACGGCCGCTATTCGAGACCCAGTCCTTGAACTGTTGGCCTTTTGACTGGGCTGAGACATTGCCACTCCGATTCCGGTGCCGGGGAAACGGGTCCTCCCGCACAGTGCGGGAGGACCCTCCTAGATTAATCGAACGCAGTTATAGCGACTGGGGTTTCACCCGCGACACTCCAGATGCCTATGATCTTGCCTGCGACCCATGCGCCGACGGCCGCTCCCGCTGCGCTGGCAGCACCAACGACGAACGCGGTGGCGACCACAGCAGGGACCGCCTGCGGTGATACTGAGCCGTCCTGGCCATCAGGATCCGCGACTGCGGCCGCCGCAAAAGCTTGACCAGCGACAATCGAACTACTAGAAGCGACCGGTGTGGCCGTCGGCGCAGCGCTCGCCACAAAGGACGTACTCGCCAACCCAAGCGTCAGCGCAGCGCCCAAGGCGATTTTCGGAAGGAACTTCGTCATTCTCTCTCCTCTTTCTCGAATAAGTGATGCCAGAGAACGGAACGCGCCCACTCAGTAAGTACGATATTCCGTTGTACTGAGATTTATAATGCAGACCGGCATGCCATGTCAAGACTTTAAAGTATTTCTCAATTAAAGCACGACTCACCTGAAGATAAAGGGGAACGGAGGTGTGGTGAAGCTCGTCAAGTTCGGAAGGGTTGGAAAAAATCAACATGTCGGTGCCTATTTAGTTCGAATTATCGTAGTATCTAAACCATGGAGAGCGACACGAAACGCATCGAGGGAAAGCTCGACCGAATTGTCGATCTGCTCGAGAGCAACGCCGGAGCCCGCGAGCTCGTCGCTAGGTCACAAGAAAAGTTCTGGGCGCTCGAGGGGCTGCGGGAACGGATTGAGGACAACGCGGGCAACGTTATGATCGTCGGTGCAGTAGGCCTACCCACTGGCGAGACCTACGATTGGCAACAGGCCGAATCCGTGACCACCGCTCTGCAACTGGAGTGGTCCGATCTATCCGACGTGCTTGGCGCGTTGGGACACCCCATACGCTTGCTTATCCTTCAGAACATCGTCTCCGGAACTCGCTCTACACCGCAACTTGCAGCCATTCCCGAGCTGGGCACGACGGGCCAGCTTCACCATCATCTCCGCTTGCTGATAGCTGCCGGTTGGCTGACCAGCACCGGTCGAGGCCACTACGCTATCCCCGCACCTCGAGTCGTCCCGCTGTTAGCGATTCTCCTGGCGGCTAACCGATGAGGCGGGCCGCGAAGGTGGGCATCCTGCAACCTTTGGGTGGTGCGCTTGCTGGCCTTCACTCGCCGGGCCGAAAGACGAGGTTTCTTGCCCTACTTCGGGCACCGCTGTTCGCAACCACACTTGTCGTCGCGATCAGCGTGACCGCGTGGCGGCTCTTCCCTGTATCGGGCGCGAGCGAGCAAATGTTGCGCGACGTGGGGTCTCTGTTCGTCCTTCTGCTGGCGATACTGCTATTGGTGCTCGCCCGCTTCGGCATCACGCGAAAAGTCAGCACCATCGAGATCATGACTCCGGTGCGTGGGCGCTGGCGAGCGCTGAGTTCGCCGGCCACGAAAGTACCCAGTCATGGCACCCATGAGTACGGACAAACGTGGGCGCTTGACATCGTGGCTGTCCCGCCCGGGTCGGTGGCGGCTCCGTTCGGCGGGCTTCGCGGCTCGCTACCACCGGAGTCCTTTCCTTCTTTCGGGCAACCAGTTTTTGCCGGCGGCAACGGCACCGTCGTACTCTCCCGCGACGGTGCTCCAGACCGCAGGAGCCGAAACAGCTGGCTGCTGTTGCCGCTGTTCGTAGTGGAGTCAGCGCTACGCGGGATCGGCGGAGAACGCTTTGTTTTCGGCAACCTCCTGGTGATTAACCTTGACCACGGCGGGTATCAGGCACTCGCACACTTGCAGAACGGCTCAATCGGGCCGGCCGTGGGCGACCGGGTCACGACCGGCGAGCAGGTCGCCCGGTGCGGCAATTCAGGCAACAGCACGGAACCGCACCTGCACCTGCAGCTGATGAACCGGCCCACACCCACGGCGGCCGTAGGCTTCCCATTTATGTTGCGGGGCATCCAAACCGAAGGCACAGATGAGTTGAACGAGCACGATGTCGTGCCTGCGCGCAATGAGTATTTCAACGCCGGGCCAACAGATGTACTCCCGCCGATTAACAACAGCGCTTATTAGCACTCCCGCTCCTCCAACTGCTGATTCTTCTCGGCATTCTCGCACCACTGCAAGCGTGGTTCGGCTGGATTATGGCCGAGCAGTCGCTGCGTCTAGGTGTACTGCCCAGGGACGTTGGTTGAATCGGTGTGACGACTCGCTGTAGTTGTTGAGGGCTGGGTGAGGGCCTCCGGTTGAAAGTGGAGTTGTTGACA
>NZ_BAAAKW010000036.1:0-553 GCF_039527955.1 Rhodoglobus aureus
CGCTTCGAGTTGCCCGGTGACGGTGATCACCTTGACGAGGTGTTGCAGCTCTCGCACGAAGCGGGGGTGCCGGCCGCAGAGTTGTTACGTGCCGAAGCTGACGAACTGCGTCTTGCTGCGGATGCGGATGCCCGAGCCAGCGCCGCCGCACTTTCCGTGCGGCTCATGCTCCCACTCGGATTGTGCGTGCTGCCCGCCTTCATGGTTCTCGGGGTGCTGCCCCTCATGGTCGCGGTCATCTCATCCACCGTCGCTGGGTTTTGAAGGCGCTCCACACATTCGGTGGCCTCATGCCGAGGCGGACATCGGCTTGGCAGGCTTGAGGTACTCGGCCGCAGACTGCGCGACAGCGCACGAAGGAGTACCCCATGAACGATCCGCACCTTGCCCGATTTCCTGCCCTTGAACCGGGGCGTGCCTCTCGAGCGGGAGCGATTGGGCGGCCTGCTTTGGCGACGCCCCCGCACGCCGGCGCGATCACCATCCTGCGGGCCCGACTCCGCTCGGAGCGCGGCGCCGCCACCGCCGAATACGCCATCACCACGCTCGCCGC
>NZ_BAAAKW010000037.1:0-631 GCF_039527955.1 Rhodoglobus aureus
CGCGCGGCGGGAGTGGTCGTCGATGAGTTGGAAGATCACGCATTTGCGCCCAGCGGTGAGGACATATTCGGTGCCGTCGAGCTGCCAGCACGCGTTCGGCGCTGGATAAACGAACCGCCGGAACGACGCCCGCGGCTTCTTCCGCGGTTCCACCCGGGCAACCCCGGCATCGCGGAAGATTCGCGATAGTGCTGCCGTCGACGGGACCGGCGTTATTCCCAACGCGCGCATTTTCTCGTGAACACTGATCGGCCCATGATCAAGCCCCGACTGCTCGAGCGCGGCCCGAACCCCGATCGCCTGAGCCTTCACGTCGTCAGCGGTTCGGTTCGGGCTCGACCTCGGCCGGCGGGTTCGAGGCTCAAGGGCCGCCGCCTGACCCTCCACGAGCGCCCGCCGTTTTATCGCGTAGAACGTCTCCCGGGAGATGCCGTGCTCCGCGCAGAACGTGCTCACCGCACCCCGCGGAGCATCGGGCGGCCACTGGGTAATAGCAAGACGGACACGAGGATCAACAGGCTCAATACGACTCATGCCTCAAACAATGACGGGAAGTGTCAGGACCAAAGACCGCTGAAAGGTCAGAGCTCTATTGATGCAGAACCGTCAGAGATGTCCTGATACATAACAA
>NZ_BAAAKW010000038.1:0-642 GCF_039527955.1 Rhodoglobus aureus
ACAACCCTGCATGAATTAAGTCTTAATCAGCCCCCGAAAATACTGGGAAGGCGCGCCTTAAAACGCCAAATCGACCACCAAATTAATCAGCGGTCTCCTAGGCGGTAGCGGCCGAACGCTGGCTCTGCTTAGAGCGCACCTTGAGTCGGGGTTCCCATCGGAATCGCCGTCATCCGTGTCACGTCGACAGGAACCGTGAGGTGTTCGCCGATCTCAGCCACAAGCGCTACCACTGCGGGGCTTGAGCCGTGAGCGTCGAGCAACTCCACCGACTCCCACTTCTCGATCATCACGAGCGAACCATCGGCAACCTCGTGGATGGCATAAAGCTCGCAGCCTGGCTCCTCATGCACCGCAGCAAGGGCAGGCCGGAGGGCGTCGATCACGATGTCACGGCTCTCGGGGCGAGGGTGGAATATGGCAGTGACAATCACAGGCTGGCTCATACTGCCCACGCTACTCCCGTTACCTTGTTTATATCCCCGGATGGTGTTTGTATCTGAGGACGTTGGCCCGTCGGGTCCGGCATGATTATTTCCCCCAGTCGTTCATGATCCGGGGGGTGCTGTCACCGGGCCGGATTGGTATCAGGTGATCGCTAATAGGGGCCGGACTGTAGTCCAGGCCATTCGTAACGTGGAT
>NZ_BAAAKW010000039.1:0-708 GCF_039527955.1 Rhodoglobus aureus
TGTACTGCCCAGGGACGTTGGTTGAATCGGTGTGACGACTCGCTGTAGTTGTTGAGGGCTGGGTGAGGGCCTCCGGTTGAAAGTGGAGTTGTTGACACAACCACTTCGACCAGGAGACCCTCATGTCCCACGCTAATGCTGCTTTGACCCCGCGTCACCGTCTTCGGATCGCGCGTCTGATCATCGACGACGGATGGACCGTCTCGGATGCAGCCCACCAGTTCAACGTGTCGTGGCCGACCGCGAAACGGTGGGCGGACCGGTATGCCGCGATGGGTGGTGCCGGGATGGCCGACCGGTCGTCGCGGCCTCACCGCAGCCCGAACCGGACATCGCAGGAAATGGTGCGCAAGATCGGGCATCTGCGGTGGAAGCAACGCCTTGGACCGGTCGGGATTGGGTGGAAGCTGAACATGCCAGCCTCGACAGTGCATGCCGTGCTGGTGCGCTGTCGGCTCAACCGGCTGCACCACATTGATAAACGCACCGGTGAGGTGGTGCGACGTTACGAGCACGACAAACCGGGCGCGATGATCCACGTGGACGTGACGAAGTTCGGCAATATTCCCGACGGCGGCGGGCACCGTTACCTCGGACGGCAACAGGGAAACAAGCACCGGGCCGCGACCGTCGGGGCAGACCGCAGCAAGCGCCACGCACCGCTGATCGGGAAAGCGTTCGTGCATACCGTCATCGATGACCACTCCC
>NZ_BAAAKW010000040.1:0-753 GCF_039527955.1 Rhodoglobus aureus
TCGCCTCCCACGTTGCCTGGGGTGAAACCTCAGAAGGCGCGATCGCGGTCGTGAAGAAAGGCATCCAGGCCCACGGTGTTCCGCAGCGCCTGCTCACCGATAACGGGGCCGCCCTGAACCCGTCGAGGCGCGGAGCGGTCGGTCAGCTCGTTACCTATGTCAGCAGGCTCGGCGTTGAGGCGATCACCGGGAAGCCCTATAAACCGACGACGCAGGGCAAGAACGAACGCTTCCATCAGACCCTGTTCCGATGGCTCGACAAACAACCCCTCGCCGGCACCCTCGAGGAGTTGCAGGAGCAAGTCGACCGCTTCGACCAGATCTATAACACCGAGCGACCCCACCAAGGACTGCCCGGCCGGATCACCCCGAATCAGGCTTGGGAGGCAACACCGAAAGCCGACCCGCCCAGGCCACGAAACCAAATACGACCCGTTGGCTGGGACGGAATCCGCCGCACGACGGTCGCCGTCAACGGCATCGTCCAAGTCCGGCAAACCCGGTTCCACGTCACCAGGCTCCTCGCCGGCCAGAGCGTCTATCTCGTCGAGACCGACCAGCACCTGCTGATCTTCGACGACCAAGGCACCGAGATCATGAAACACCGCTGGCCGAAACCCGGAACCAAATACGTCCGCTCCGGTCGGCCCCGAGGACGACAACCCAGAACCCTCTAAGTGTCAGAGATGTCCTGATGCACGAACTGTCAGAGATGTCCTGATGCAGATTTGTCAGGCATGTCCTGATACATCA
>NZ_BAAAKW010000041.1:0-817 GCF_039527955.1 Rhodoglobus aureus
TGGGAATAGCAAGTTGATTTGGCCCCGGGTTTGTCGTTTGATTCGGCCCCACCCCGGGTAGGGTTTTCTGGGTTGCCGTTGGTCGCGGCGGGTTAGCCTTTCTGTGCTTGCCGGGTGGTTTTGAGGCGGTAGGAATCGGTTCCGGTGTTGATGATGTGGCCGCGGAAGGTGAGCCGGTCCACGATGGCTGCGGCCAGTCGGGGGTCGGTGAAGGTTTGGCCCCACTGGCTGAAGTTAGCGTTCGAGGCGCACGCAATCGATGCTCGTTCCTCTCGAGCCGTGATGATCTGGAACAGCAGCTCCGCCCCGTGGGTATCGAGTTTGACGTAGCCAACCTCGTCAAGACACAGCAGGTCCAGGCGAGCGTATTTACCGACCAGCCGGGACAGTTCCTTGTTATCGGCGGCCTCGACGAGCTCGTTGACCAGCGCAGCGGTGGTGATGTATCGGACACGACGGCCTTGTTCCGCGGCAGCAGTGCCTAAACCGATGAGTAGATGCGTTTTGCCGGTGCCGGAATCCCCGAGCAGCACCAGTGGTTCACCGGCATCGATCCAGGAGCCGCCAGCCAGCTGGGTCATCGTTGCCGGCGGCAGATCGGGTATGTGTGCCAAATCCAGGTCTTCGAGTCGTTTCGGGCGTGGGAACTTGGCTTCTTTCACTCGTCGGTCGCGGCGCCGGTCCTCGCGCTGGTCGCATTCGAAGGTCAGCACCTCGGCCAGGTAACCCTGATGAGACAGCCGCGCTCGTGCCGCTTCCTCCGCCATCGACGCGGCGATCTTCGCTGTCCCCGTCAGATAAAGAGTTTTGCAGGCGG
>NZ_BAAAKW010000042.1:0-988 GCF_039527955.1 Rhodoglobus aureus
CGGGTTATAGGCCAAAACGTGTGGATGGGACCTTGATCTGAGCATATGAATACTGGCCTAGAGAGGGGTTGTCATACTCGGTGACCCTTAGGTGTGCCGAATTCTCTCAACTCGACCCGTTGTCTGGTATGTGAAACGACCCTGATAAAGAACGGGCGCACTGCCGCGGGAACACAACGATGGTTGTGTCCAAACTGTCGGGCATCCTCAGTCCGAAAACGCCCGGACCTGGCCCGGCGGCGCGAGCTGGAACAGTTCTTGCGGTGGCTGCTTGGCAAACACTCCCAGACGGAGATCACTGGCACCGCTACGGGCCGATCCCTTCGCCGCTCAAACACCTGGTGTTGGGATATTGAACCCCGCCTCGGACCGGTCGAGACCACCCACCACCAAATCCTCATCGACGGGGTCTGGGTTGGTTCCTGGTGTCTGTTGATCGCGGTCACCGAGACCTTGGAGGTCCTTGCCTGGCAGTGGTCCGCACGGGAATCCACGGCAGCGTGGACGGCACTATTGGAACGCCTCCCCGCCCCCGCAGTCGTGGTCTGTGATGGTGGTGCCGGGATCGCATCCGCGGTGCGTCGTGTTTGGCCCGCAACCCGAACACAACGGTGTCTGTTCCACGTGCAGATGAATATTCGCCGCCACCTGACGCTGAATCCCCGCACCGATGCCGGCCGACGCCTGCTGACGTTATCCCGTGAACTCTCCGCCGTGCGGGACCAGGACGCGGTGATTGCGTGGCGACTGAAGCTCGAAGCCTGGTGGCAAGCCCACGGACACCTCACGAAAGAACGCAGCTCCGATGGCTACCGATACTGGTTCACCCACGACCGGCTCCGCAAAGCCTGGCAGCTACTGGCCAAACTCAGCCGAGACGGCACCCTGTTCACCTACGTCAGCTGCGGCAACGCCCGCACCACCAGCCCACTCGAGGGCGGCATCAATAACGGCATCCGCACCGTGCTGCGCAACCACCGCGGCATGA
>NZ_BAAAKW010000043.1:0-1019 GCF_039527955.1 Rhodoglobus aureus
GGTTCGGTGTTCAAGTTCCTCGCCGATCATCGGCACGAGTTGTTCCCCGATGACGAATTTGAGGACTTGTTCCCGTCCGGTCGGGGGCGCCCGTCGACCCCGGCGGATGTGATCGCGTCGGTGATGGTGTTGCAGACGTTGCACAGTCTCTCGGATCGGGAAACGGCCGAGGCGGTCACGTTCGATTTGCGGTGGAAGGCGGCGTGCGGGTTTGCGTTGACGGAGGCGTCGTTTCATCCGACGGTCCTCACGTATTGGCGCCGCCGCCTGGCGGCCAGCACGCGCCCGCACCGAATTTTTGAGGCAGTGACCGAGGTCATCGAGCAGTCCGGGGCGTTGTCGGGTCGGAAGCGACGCGCGTTGGACTCCACCATTCTGGAGGATGCTGTCGCACGTCAGGACACCGTCACCCAGCTCGTCGCGCAGATCCGCCGGGTGGGTCGGGATATCCCTGGCGCGGACGTGCTCGTTGCCGCGTTGACCGGTCATGACTACACGAAGCCGGGGAAACCGGATATCGCCTGGGATGACCGGGCCGCTCGCGACGACCTCGTCTCCACACTTGTTAGCGATGCCCTGGCCCTGCTGGCCGACATTGACACGACGGTCCTCACCGACACACAGCAGGAAACCGTCGCCCTCCTCGCGTTAGTCGCTGGGCAAGACGTCGAACCGGCGGACGGGTCGGATGGCACGGATGGGCGGTGGAAAATTGCGCGCCGGGTCGTGGCGGATCGGGTCATTTCCACTGTTGATCCTGATGCCCGCCACGCGCACAAGAGTCGACAGAAGAAAGTCGACGGCTTCAAAAGCCACATCATCATCGAACCGGACACGGGCCTGGTGACGGCGGCTGTTCTCACGAAAGCGGCCGGGCCGGGCAACAGTGACGCGGCCCGCGGTATGGAACTTGTTACCGCAGACACCAGCATTGGCGCCCAGAATATCGATGTTCTCGGTGATTCGGCTTATGGCAGTGGCGAGCTTCTTGCCGCGATCACTGCCGCCGGTCACACCCC
>NZ_BAAAKW010000044.1:0-1065 GCF_039527955.1 Rhodoglobus aureus
CAGACCACCGAGGAAGCCGATCTATGGGGCGGCGGTGATCACGGCGTTGCAGTTCCTGTGGGCGGTGCAGGGAACTCCGTGCGGGCGCCTGCTGGCCGCTGCGCTGCCAGACCTGGTGCCCAGGCTCCGCCGGTTGGGAGAACTCACGATCGACGACGATACGGCCGCGCTGCTGGTGAAGATCGCGCCGGCCACGATCGACCGGCGCCTCGCTGCGGATCGGGCGAAGCTGATCCTGCGCGGCAGGTCCCATACCAAGCCGGGAACACTGTTGAAGGACTCGATCCCGATGCGGACCTGGGCTGATTGGAACGACGCGGTGCCGGGTTTTGTGGAGATCGACTTGGTCGGCCACGAGGGTGGCAACAGCAGTGGTGAGTTCTGTTTCACCCTGGATGTTACTGATATCGCGACCGGGTGGACTGAGACCCGCTCGGTGAAGAACAAGGCGCAGAAATGGGTGTTCCAAGCGATCAAGGATGTCACCGCGTCGTTCCCGTTCCCGATCCTCGGGATCGATTCCGACAACGGAAGCGAGTTCATCAACTGGGAGCTGTTCCGTTGGTGTGAGCAGAACAAGTTGACGTTTACCAGGTCGAGGTCGGGGAACAAGAATGACGGTGCTCACGTCGAGCAGAAGAACTGGCACATCGTGCGGCAAGTGGTCGGATACCACCGTTACGACACCGCCGGCGAGCTGGAGTTGCTGAACCAGATATGGGCGTTGCAAAGACTGCTAACCAACCACTTCGGGCCACAGCAGAAACTCGTCTCCAAGACCCGTAACGGCGCGAAGATGACGAAAACCTACGACACCCCGCAGACACCATTCCAACGCGTCCTCGCCGATACGGGAACGGTCCGCAAGCCCGCGAAAACCAGACTCATCCGCGAGAATGAACCGTTGAACCCGGCCGCGATCCAGCGACAGATCCAAGCACTCACCGCACAGCTACTGACGCTGACGACCAGCAAGAAAGGACCAGCAGCCAGACCATCCTCGCGCGCACTCTCAAATGATTCCACGAATCAATCCTCGCGCGCATCTTGACATGATTCCTCGGG
>NZ_BAAAKW010000045.1:0-1067 GCF_039527955.1 Rhodoglobus aureus
GCTAGCTGTAGTTCCCCGGGAGGTTGTGGATGCGGTCTGATGGTGTTTGGCCGCCGATGCCTGTGTGGGGTCTGTGGTGATTGTAGCTGTGGAGCCAGGCTGGGTAGGTTGCCGCGCGTGCTTCGTCGCTGAGGTAGGTGTGGGCGTAGGCCCATTCCTCGGCGAGGGTGCGGTTGAAGCGTTCGACTTTCCCGTTGGTTTGCGGGCGGTAGGGGCGGGTGAATTTGTGGTTGATTGCGGGGCCGAGGGCTGTGGTGAAGGCCGCTGACCGGTAGCAGGAACCATTGTCGGTCATCACGGCGGTCACGGTGATGCCGGCGTCGGCGAAGAACTGGTTCGCACGGCGCCAAAACCCGGACGCGGTTTCCTTCTTCTCATCGTCGAGGATCTCTGAATACGCCAGTCGGGAGTGGTCATCGACGGCGTGATGCAGGAACGAGTATCCGCGGCCGCCTTTCTGGTTGTTGTGGTTGCCGATGGTGCGGCCGAACTTTCGGTGGCCGCCACCGTTAGGGATACGTCCTTGTTTCTTGATATCAACGTGCACCAGCTCGCCCGGTATCGCTTTCTCATAGCGCACGGGTTTTGATCGTCGGACGAGCAGTCCCGTGCTTTGATCGAGCCAGGCGAGTTTTGGCATCCGATAGCGGGCTAGTACCCGCTCGACTGTGGAGCGATTCAGGTGCAGGTGGTAGCCGATCCGGTGTGGTCCCCACCGACGGGTGAATCGCAACGCGATGATGCGTCGCTCAAGGCGGCGCGAGGTGCGCGCCGGTGAACGATTCGGTCGTGAGGAGCGGTCAGTCAGGGGCTGACCAGCGCGAAAACGAGCAGACCATTTCGTTGCTGTTGCTGGTGAACATTGGAATCGTTCCGCGGCACGACGAGCAGACCAGCCGCCTTCCACGATCAGACGGGCAAGACGAAGCCGCCCCTCCGGGGCGAACGGGGCATTAGCGTGAGTCATGAAGACCTTCGGTCGAGGATGTGAGGGTGGTACCCACATCCTGCCGGAGGTCTTCGCTAACTCAAACGATCACAACGTCCCGGGGAACTACAGCTAGCGC
>NZ_BAAAKW010000046.1:0-1461 GCF_039527955.1 Rhodoglobus aureus
TCCTTACGTTGTTGTTGTGGGTGATTTCGGGACTGGCGTAGTGTTTCGATCACCCTCGGGTGGCGGGTATGGCTGAGATCGCCTTGCCGCATAAACGGCTCACTGGGAATGGCCGCCCGCTGCCCGCAGATGACTCGACCGCTGATTGAGAATTGCGACATTGATCGCTGGGTAAGGACGTGCCGGCGCGGTTATCGACAGGGAAACTGCTATCAACGAGACGGAAGGAACATTCAGATGCCAGCAGTATGGGCGGGAATCGATTCAGGAAAGCGGGCGCATCACTGCGTCGTGATCGACCAGACCGGGGAGATGCTTCTCTCCCAACGGATAGATAACGACGAGACCGTGCTGCTCGAAATCATCGCCACGGTCACCGAGATCGCCGATGGGCACGAGGTCGTATGGGCGACGGATCTGAACTCAGGCGGCGCAGCTCTCCTGATTTCCCTGCTGGTCGATCACGGCCAGCAGCTGCTCTATATCCCGGGCAGAATCATTCATCATGCGGCTGCGACCTACCGCGGTGATGGCAAGACAGACGCGAAAGATGCCCGTATCATCGCCGATCAGGCACGGATGCGCACCGACCTCCAACCCGTTCGCGATGGTGATCAGATCAGCGTTGACCTGAAACTCCTGACCGCTCGACGCCTGGACATCATCCACGATCGGGTGCGCGCAATCAATCGGCTCCGCGCGACCATGCTGGAGTACTTCCCCGCGCTGGAGCGCGCGTTCGACTACTCCAAAAGCAAAGCCGCTCTCACGCTCTTATCGACCTACCAGAGCCCCGGAGCGCTTCGCCGGATGGGAGTGACGCGTCTGGCGGCATGGTTGAAAGCCCGCGGCTGCCGCAACAGCGCCACCGTCGCCCAGAAAGCCGTCGACGCCGCGCGTGAGCAAGAAACAACGTTGCCTACCGAGACAGTTGGCGCAACCCTCGTCGCCCGCCTGGCCGCCGTAATCACCGCAATCGACGCAGACCTCGTCGACCTCGACAAAACCATCACCGCCCGATTCAACGAGCACGAGAACGCTGAGATCTTGGAAAGCATGCCAGGATTCGGGCCCATCCTTGCCGCCACGTTCCTTGCCAACACTGGAGGCGACCTGCGCAGCTTCGAAAGCCCGGACCGGCTCGCAAGCGTTGCCGGCGTCGCACCCGCTCCCAGGGACTCCGGCCGCATTAGCGGCAACCATCACCGACCCCGCCGCTTCAACCGGCGGCTGTTACGAACCTGCTATCTGGCAGCACTATCGAGCTTGAAGAACAGCCCTGCCTCCCGGGCTTACTACGACCGAAAGCGTCGCGAAGGCAAAAGCCACAAACAGGCCCTGCTAGCGCTTGCGCGTCGGCGCATCAACGTCCTCTGGGCAATGCTCCGAGACCACACCCTCTACCAGGAACCAGCCGTGACCCCGATGCTCACAACTGCTTGACAAAGACATTGAGATTCC
>NZ_BAAAKW010000047.1:0-2022 GCF_039527955.1 Rhodoglobus aureus
CCTACCGGCACCCGTTCACCAGCACCGGCAGACACACCGCTACGCGCGCATTCTCAAATGATTCCTCGATACCTGCCACGCGCGCATTTTCTATGAGTCAACGCGCATAATTGACCGGTAGCTCTAATCCGCTAAAATACAGCCAAATGGTTGATCCGATAGAGTTGCGGCGTCACGTATAAATGAGGAGTCGTCTTGCAGCTGTCGCACAACGCGTTGGTAGTGCGGGGCGGTTCACAGCAAGATCCAGCATTCTTGGAGAAACGAGTGCTGGAAGCTGTGGAAAAAGGCGAAGGGCCCGGGGTATCGATTTGGGCAGACAATGCGTTCCCTCTGGAGAGTAGAGAAGACACTCTCCGACGGATCACGGCTGACGCCAAGACCGTATATCCAAAGATCATGGTGTCCACGGCAGGAACGCTGCTAGAGATGGGATTTATACTTGTCCATGACCCCAGTAATGGGCAAGCTCATAACCATTTCAATGTCTTTTTTAGTTTGCCTGTGCAACAATCCGAATTGACAAGATTCATTTCTTGTTTTTCCGACCCTGAGTTAAAGCCATCCTTATAGGTTGAGAGTGATCCTAATGAGAAAGATTGCCGCAGATTTCAACGACCTTGCACACGACGGCAAGATCCGTGTTCTTTTGACCCACGCCGAGGGCGTAACGGTCGGCGAGCGGGTTCTGCTCGAAGAGGCAGAAGAAGAATTGTCTCTCGAAGCAACCGCCTCGGAGTGTGATGAGCGCTTCCTCTATTTCGAGCTCAGTGGAGCTCGCGAAGTTCTGACTCCTGCCTCAGGGTTCACCTTCTACTTCTCCAATACCCACTGGAACCAGTACTCAACGCCCACACGCTCCAACTCGAACCATCGCCAACGTGCGCAGACAGAGGTTTTGGGCGATAACAGGCATGTCGAAGTTGTGTCGTCTGCTGCATGAGGACTCTAGTCTTGCTGGCGGATTCCGCCCAAGCGGATCAAGCCGGGAAAGCGCATGCCCTTGGTTTGGGGTGGAGCGTCACCACGACTCCGAGCTTGCCAATGGCGCTTGTCATACTTATCGAGATTGACTGGACCGAGGCGAATCAAAAGCATCACATCACGGCTGAACTTGTCGACGCGGATGGTCACTCGTTTATGGTTGTGGGCCCGACTGGAGAATTGACGCCGATACGATTCGATGCTGATTTTGAAGTAGGGCGCCCCCCCGGTCTTCCTCACGGCTCACCTCTTGCGATGCCATTGGCGGTCAATATTGGGGGCGGTCTCCCTTTGCTTCCCGAACAGCGCTATCGCTGGAAGGTGACAAACACCGGCCAGCCCGGCGCAGATCTTGGAGCAAGCTTCTCGGTCGCTGCCCCTCAATAGCCTCGCTTGCGGAGTCTTCCGGCAAGGGCTTAGTAATCCGCACTGGGTGACGATCACGGGGGAACGCCGGAGCGAATTATGCGGGCATCCAGCAAGCTGCCCTCGCTGGATCGTCAAGCATGGAATTCTTTAGCCGCAGCGTGGTTTGTGGCGGGCCAAGTGGGAGCCCCGCTTGCGGGTGCGCTGCGCACTCACGCGAGGGCATTGCGGATGCTCATTCACGTGCAGCGCGAAGTCGCCACCGCCCTTGCCGCCCGGTTGCCACCGCGCGCATGGTCTTGGCCCTGCCCGCCGTTGGACTCGTCTTTGGGGCCCTGTTGGGGTTTGACACCCTGGGAGTGCTCGTGTTGACGCTGATCGGGTGGGGGCTGTCTAGTTGTCGGCGGCGGGCTGATCATTGTCGCGGTGCGGTGGAACGCGCGACTCGTGCGCTCGGCAACACCCACCCGTGCAGCTCCGGGGTTGGAATGCGAGCTGATGGCTATCGCGGTGGCAGGTGGCGGTTCGCTGCTTCAGGCGCGGGCACTGGTCGCTGGCGCACTCGATCGCTTCGAGTTGCCCGGTGACGGTGATCACCTTGACGAGGTGTTGCAGCTCTCGCACGAAGCGGGGGTGCCGGCCGCAGAGTTGTTACGTGCCGAAGCTGACGAA
>NZ_BAAAKW010000048.1:0-4306 GCF_039527955.1 Rhodoglobus aureus
CTGACGACCAGCAAGAAAGGACCAGCAGCCAGACCATCCTCGCGCGCACTCTCAAATGATTCCACGAATCAATCCTCGCGCGCATCTTGACATGATTCCTCGGGTTATGATCTCGTACGCATTTCCGCCCTAACTGTCCAACAGTTGCCGCCGTTAGCGTTGAAAAACATATTTCAATACGTCGAGTGCTACGCGGAAGCGGCATGTCACTATGCCAGAGCCGGTGTTGTCGTTCCAAGCTTGGAAAAAATGTAATCTCTGGCTATGGACTGGACCGAAATTACAAACTTACTGGCTCGCTCCGGGCAGCCGATTCTGGGGGTGGTCCTCGGGGCCGCGGTGGTCGTCTTCGGACAAGTAGTTAACGCGAGCTCAACAAGAAATGCTTCAAAGCGTTCATTAGAGGCAAGTCGCGAGTCAACTGCCGCTAGTGTCACGATTGCTGAAACCGCAGCAAGAATGCAGATGAAATCGGCGCTTTTAAGCGCCACCCTCGACGCGTACGAGGCGTTTCATCTGCAGATGGTTGAGTGGGAGATCAGCGTTCGTGATGATCTCACTCTCGGGCACCGTGAAGTGCCTGAACGCCATGCGTACGCGGGTTGGATCATTTCTGAAGAGTGGAAGGCAGCGCTTCTGCTGGGGAGACTTAAAGCAGTAACTTCTGGTTCGCTTCCGAAACATGCCGAATCCGTGCAGAGGTCCGGTCTAAACGCATTGCGAGCGCACGAGCACAATTTCAGTACGGGACTAGAGAATGATCAAGAAGCAAGGCACGGGTCGGAGCAAAGAAAGGATCACGGCTTTGGAGGACTTCAGAAAGAAGCTGGCCGACTTACCAGAACACCTGCGAGAAACGTTTCAGATTGACGGGGATTCAAGAGGGTAACCAGTAGGCGGCCGTTCAAGTTTCAGAGAGCCTTCGGATGCATGCGTGGTCCACGCTACCCCATTACTCGCCGCGGTCTACCGGTACCACTGCACCCCACACGATCGGCAACACGAATCACCTGACCCGACGAAAATGTCGACAAAGTGTGTCCTGACTGCAGCATGATGCTTTCCGCGGATGGTGCCGAGCCTCAGGTCAACTATCTTGTGCTCGCGCGGCATCGGCCCGGACTACGTCCGCGACTCCTACAGGGACGAACTGCGAAGTGGATCTCACGATTAACTTACGAGGACAGACCGCCTCGCCGCGGAATTTCCATCCGGCTGCTGCCCTCCTGAGCGACGCGTCGCTAAACTTGAGAACATCTTGCACAAACCAACTACTCCGTAGGGTTCGCCTCATGACCGAAGTCACTCCCAGCAAGATACCCGCGTGGTTGCGAACATGGTGGGGGCGACTAGTCGCGGTTTTTACCACACTTACGCTCGTTGTGGGAGCGGGTGCAGCAACATTCCAGATACTTGACTATTTGGGCTGGTATTCACGCCCAGTGACGGTCGAAGGGACCGAACGCCTCACTAATCCCGGCCCGGTCTCTGAAGCGCCAAGCGTGAATACCTTCAATGGCGGCTACGGGCCAGAGCGGGACACCTTCACAATGGAGAAACCTGCACCGTATGCGGTGCTGAACTCAATCACCAACAATCCATACGTCGGCGACGAGCGAAACTTCTTCCGGGTAAGACTTGACGAAGAGGGTACGACTTATGGCGACTCCTTGAACGTGGTCCCTGGCGACGTGTTGTGGGTCAGTATGTACCTAGCAAACAATGCAGCTGACAACCTGGCGGGACCATCTGCCACGATCCACGGGCTAACAGTGCGTTTACTCCTTCCCGACTCAGCTTCAGACATACCCCTGGGAGCAATGGTTGAAGCTAAGAACGCAACGGCTATCTGGAACGGGGCCATGCTCCATTCGCAAGTTCCGATCAACGTCCAGTTCATCAATGGTTCGGCGTTGTTCCAGACCAACCAAGGCGAGTTCGCTGTGAGCGACTCTTTCGGATCCGGGGAGGCGATGTTGGTGGGACAGACCCAACTGGATGGCGAGTTTCCGGTCGGCGTCGATTCGGAAGGACGCGGCCAAGGAACCGCTTACCTTATATACAAATTGGTCGTGGCGGCTGCCGATTGAAGGTCAAGTGCCATCGCATAACTCGGCGCTGCCCCAACAGGGTCGAAGAGATGCCCTTGTTGCTGCGCCAATGCTTGACGCGCTCGACGTCTCAGTAGCGCTGGCATAAATCAGAGTCATCCTCACGCTGGCATAAGCGGGCCGATAGGCTCTCGGTGTGATTAGAATTCTGCCCGTGGAAGATCCGGGCCCTATCCTTCGTCGTTCCCTTCCGAGGAACCCGTGAACGCGGGGGATCGGATTTGGAGCATCGCCGTTAACGTCTGGGAGTGGGTGGGTGCTCAGCAGTCTGTGATTGTCGCGCTCGCAGCGGTCGTAACCGCCGCCATTGCAATCTTTGCGCTTCGTTCGACTGCGAACGATAGTCGCGAACGATCCCGGCCAATCGTGCTTGCCTACTTTCGGCTCTCTCCGCACAACGACAGCGCCTTCGATCTTGTGGTCCGAAATTTCGGCACTTCGGCAGCGAGCGACATCGTTGTGAAAAGCGACCCTCCCTTCGGCCCGACGGAATCGAACGACCGCATGGTCAACGCGCTCGAGGAACGGTACGAGAAACCGGTCCCACTCCTGCCACCAGGCTCTGAGATCACAAACGTGTGGTGGGCGCTCGACTTCACAGCACCGAACAAGTCCGGCAAGAACCGCTACTCCACGCCGGACGAGGCCGTCATGACGATCACCTACAAGGGCAACCGCTTCCGGCGTTATAAGGGCAGGATCAAGCTCGACACAAACTGGATGAAGGGCAGCACGTCCACCGTTTCGAGCGACTCCCGGCCGGGGCTCGAAAAGCAGAACACAGAGGCGCTGAAGAAAATCGCGGCAGAGGTACGTTCCGCCCGCATGCACCTTCGCGACATCACAGATGTGATGGAAAAGCCTGATGAGACCGAATCCGTGGCACCGCGCGATGCTGAGACGCTGCTTAGCCTCATCGGTGCTATCGGTAGCGACATGACCGCGCTAGCAACGCGACTCGGGGTGTCCGAAGCACAGGCTGCCGCGATTGCGGAGCTAGTTGACCTCACGCCGGAGACGGATGAAATCAAAATCGTGAGCAGCGGCCAGATCACACCGGGGGCCTCGGAGGCCTCATAGATCCGCGTCAGCGAAGTCAGCACGGCGCTCACCGTCACGATCGAGTGGCGCCGGCGGATTTCAACTATTGCTAGCCTGTTTCCCTCACAGGCCGTCGCCTACTGTCAGTAATTGGGAGAACGAGGGAGCACCGATGAAGGGCAGACCAACTGCTGTGGATGAAGAGTTGACCACGCACTTTGCGCGCTTCCTAGACTTGCAGGCCAGCCTCAGCGATACGCATGTCCGGGAGCAGCGGTCTCCAGCAGCGAAGTCCTCCAGCCTCGGGTTGGACGACGCTGCGACGAACCCTGTTCAGATCAGCCACTTCGTGAGCTACTGCCTCATGCAGGCAGTCGATATGGCGAACTCTATGCGTGCCATGATTCTGCGCGAGGATGGTTCGCTCGAGGTGCCGGTTATGGCGCTGTATCCGCTGGTTCGAGCGCAGATCGAGGGCGCCAGCATGGCGGCATGGGTGCTGGCACCACCGGACAGACGAACACGCATCCTGCGGCGGCTGCAGGCGGGCCACGATGAGCTCACTCAGGACGCGGCGCTCGTGCGCAGTTCGCTCGGCGGCAAGAGCGCCACCGAGACCAGTCACGTCCTACGCATGGAGGCGCAGCGGCAAAAGGCTCACAAGCTGCACCTGCGGGCCGTCGCGGCCGCCCAGGGCATCGACCCGAAAGAGTACGAGAACTCCCGCCCATCGTGGGAAACAATCGTGCGGGAGGCGGGCGAAGCGCTCGGAATTGAGAACTGCAAGCTGGTCATGATGTGGAGGCTCGCGAGCGGCTTCACGCATCCGTCGCAAAGGCGAGGAGCGATCGGACTCGCCCACTCATCCCCCGAGATCGACGGCAACATTGTGCGCAGCGTGCTGTCTGCTCGCACAGATTTCACGCTTACCATCATCGCCATCAGCCACCGAGCGACAGACGCTGCCCTGAATAAGTGGCACAGCGCAAAGGTGATTCACTAAACAGAATTGCTGAACTAAACGCGCCGGATTTGCCCTTCAAGAGACAGCGGCGAGCGTGGTGATGGCGTATTCGGCGGTGGCGGCGCCGCGCTCCGAGCGGAGTCGGGCCCGCAGGATGGTGATCGCGCCGGCGTGCGGGGGCGTCGCCAAA
>NZ_BAAAKW010000049.1:0-6175 GCF_039527955.1 Rhodoglobus aureus
GTGGCCATTTTACAATTGAAGTCCGGCGGTGTCCTACTCTCCCACAAGGTCCCCCTTGCAGTACCATCGGCGCAGAGAGTCTTAGCTTCCGGGTTCGGAATGTAACCGGGCGTTTCCCTCTCGCTATGGCCGCCGAAACACTATTGATTTATGTATCAGTCTGGGCCAGTTCACACACTTCGGAGCCCTCCGTGAAGAGGTTCCCGAGCAGTGTTTGCTGGGCGCAGTTCCCGACCGTAAATCGGGAACCACAAAGTGGACGCGAGAATTCTTCTCATTCACCATTCGACGCCCGAGGGCGCCCAGTGAGGTGGGGTGTTATCAATTTATCGACTTATTAGTACTGGTCAGCTTCACAGGTCGTTAGTCCCTGCTTCCACATCCAGCCTATCAACGCAGTAGTCTAGCTGCGAGTCTCTCGGCCTAAGCCATGGAAATCTCATCTTGAAGCTGGCTTCCCGCTTAGATGCTTTCAGCGGTTATCCATTCCGAACGTAGCTAATCAGCGGTGCTCCTGGCGGAACAACTGACACACCAGAGGTTCGTCCATCCCGGTCCTCTCGTACTAGGGATAGATCTTCTCAAATTTCCTGCGCGCGCAGAGGATAGGGACCGAACTGTCTCACGACGTTCTAAACCCAGCTCGCGTACCGCTTTAATGGGCGAACAGCCCAACCCTTGGGACCTACTCCAGCCCCAGGATGCGACGAGCCGACATCGAGGTGCCAAACCATGCCGTCGATATGGACTCTTGGGCAAGATCAGCCTGTTATCCCCGAGGTACCTTTTATCCGTTGAGCGACAGCGCTTCCACAAGCCACTGCCGGATCACTAGTCCCGACTTTCGTCCCTGCTCGACTTGTCAGTCTCACAGTCAAGCTCCCTTGTGCACTTACACTCGACACCTGATTACCAACCAGGTTGAGGGAACCTTTGGGCGCCTCCGTTACTTTTTGGGAGGCAACCGCCCCAGTTAAACTACCCACCATGCACTGTCCCTGAACCGGATTACGGTTCGAAGTTAGATATCCAATATGACCAGAGTGGTATTTCAACAATGACTCCACCTGAACTAGCGTCCAAGCTTCACAGTCTCCCACCTATCCTACACAGGCCACACCGAACACCAATACAAAGCTATAGTAAAGGTCACGGGGTCTTTCCGTCCTTCTGCGCGTAACGAGCATCTTTACTCGTAGTGCAATTTCGCCGAGTTCGCGGTTGAGACAGCTGGGAAGTCGTTACGCCATTCGTGCAGGTCGGAACTTACCCGACAAGGAATTTCGCTACCTTAGGATGGTTATAGTTACCACCGCCGTTTACTGGGGCTTAAATTCACAGCTTCGCCTTACGGCTAACCGTTCCTCTTAACCTTCCAGCACCGGGCAGGCGTCAGTCCGTATACATCGTCTTGCGACTTAGCACGGACCTGTGTTTTTAGTAAACAGTCGCTTCCCACTGGTCTCTGCGGCCCTGCAGCGCTCCCGGAGCCATGTCCTCTCGAAAGAGAACGTCCGTTCACGCCTTAGGCCCCCCTTATCCCGAAGTTACGGGGGCATTTTGCCGAGTTCCTTAACCACGATTCTCTCGATCTCCTTGGTATTCTCTACCTGATCACCTGAGTCGGTTTGGGGTACGGGTAACTTGAACCTCGCGTCGATGCTTTTCTTGGCAGCATAGGATCACTGATTTCGTCTTGACGACTACCCATCGAGTCTCAGCCTTAGTGAGAGACGGATTTGCCTATCTCTCGGCCTACATTCTTAGACCGGGACAACCATCGCCCGGCTCAGCTACCTTCCTGCGTCACACCTGTTAATACGCTAACCGCACCAGAATAGGGTCGTACGCTAGGCCCCACGCCTCACCCCGAAGGGATTGGTCTAGGGGATTCAGATACTTAGCATTACTGGATTAGTTTGGGCGGTTCTTCGTCAGTACGGGAATATCAACCCGTTGTCCATCGACTACGCCTGTCGGCCTCGCCTTAGGTCCCGACTTACCCAGGGCGGATTAGCCTGGCCCTGGAACCCTTGATCATTCGGAGGACGGGTTTCTCGCCCGTCTTTCGCTACTCATGCCTGCATTCTCACTCGTGTAGGCTCCACGGCTGGTTTACACCGCCGCTTCACTGCCCACACGACGCTCTCCTACCACTCCGTACGGCTGAACCACGAAGGCTTACCTATAATACGAAATCTACAACTTCGGTGGTGTGCTTGAGCCCCGTTACATTGTCGGCGCGGAATCACTTGACCAGTGAGCTATTACGCACTCTTTCAAGGGTGGCTGCTTCTAAGCCAACCTCCTGGTTGTCTGTGCAACTCCACATCCTTTCCCACTTAGCACACGCTTGGGGACCTTAGTTGGTAGTCTGGGCTGTTACCCTCTCGACGATGAAGCTTATCCCCCACCGTCTCACTGCTGCGCTCTCACTTACCGGCATTCGGAGTTTGGCTAACGTCAGTAACCTTTTAGGGCCCATCAGCTATCCAGTAGCTCTACCTCCGGCAAGAAACACGCAACGCTGCACCTAAATGCATTTCGGAGAGAACCAGCTATCACGAAGTTTGATTGGCCTTTCACCCCTATCCACAGCTCATCCCCTCCATTTTCAACTGAAGTGGGTTCGGTCCTCCACGTGCTCTTACACACGCTTCAACCTGGCCATGGATAGATCACTTCGCTTCGGGTCTAGAACCAGCGACTATAACGCCCTATTAAGACTCGCTTTCGCTACGGCTGCCCCACACGGGTTAACCTCGCCACTGATCACTAACTCGCAGGCTCATTCTTCAAAAGGCACGCTGTCACAGCTACTAAGGCTGCTCCAACGGTTTGTAAGCAAACGGTTTCAGGTACTATTTCACTCCCCTCCCGGGGTACTTTTCACCTTTCCCTCACGGTACTTGTCCGCTATCGGTCATCTGGAAGTATTTAGGCTTATCAGGTGGTCCTGACAGATTCACACGGGATTTCTCGGGCCCCGTGCTACTTGGGATACTCTTCGAACCATTGACACATTTCGACTAAGGGGCTGGCACCCTCTATGGCGTGGCTTTCAATCCACTTCGTCTATATGTCGTTGTAATTCTTGCTGTACGGCAGTAACAGCTGAAAAGTCCCACTACCCCGACCATGCAACGCCTGCCGGCTATCACACATGATCGGTTTGGCCTCTTCCGGTTTCGCTCGCCACTACTAACGGAATCACGGTTGTTTTCTCTTCCTGTGGGTACTGAGATGTTTCACTTCCCCACGTTCCCTCTACCCGCCCTATATATTCAGGCGGGAGTCACTGAGTCGTCTTGCAACGCCCAGCGGGGTTTCCCCATTCGGAAATCCTCGGATCACAGCTCTATTATCAGCTCCCCGAGGCTTATCGCAGATTTATACGTCCTTCTTCGGCTCCAGATGCCAAGGCATCCACCGTTTGCTCTTAGAAAATTGATATCACATGAGTATAAAGAATCGATCGCAACACCAAAGTGTTGAGATTGACCAATGAACTCCCCACAACATAAATGCTGCAAAAAGTTATTGTTATTTATGTGATCCGACCTTTCGGTCGAATCTAAGATGCTCGCGTCCACTGTGTAGTTCTCAAAATACGGGCGGTATCCTCCACCACCCCCAACCAAAGTCAGAGATGACACCAGGATCCGTTAGACCCAGACACCCTTTCGGATATCTCAAGTCCTAAGGTACGAAACCGCATCAAAGATGCGGGCCCGGTCCCTCAGGACCCAACAACGTGCAAAGACCAGGCCCACCATCTCCCCTCGTTCCTACCAACAAAGTTGGTGTACTGAAGAGAAAACAGATCCTCTGGCCACAATGTCAATGTTCCACCCATGAGCGCCGTCCAACCCGAACAGGTTGGTACGACTTGGCAAGTAATTCCGTGTGTTCGCGAACTGTAAACAGGAACGCTCCCCCACGGCTTGCACATGCTCCTTAGAAAGGAGGTGATCCAGCCGCACCTTCCGGTACGGCTACCTTGTTACGACTTAGTCCTAATTACCAATCCCACCTTCGACAGCTCCTCCCCTTGCGGGTTAGGCCACTGGCTTCGGGTGTTACCGACTTTCATGACTTGACGGGCGGTGTGTACAAGGCCCGGGAACGTATTCACCGCAGCGTTGCTGATCTGCGATTACTAGCGACTCCGACTTCATGAGGTCGAGTTGCAGACCTCAATCCGAACTGAGACCGACTTTTTGGGATTCGCTCCACCTTGCGGTATTGCAGCCCTTTGTATCGGCCATTGTAGCATGCGTGAAGCCCAAGACATAAGGGGCATGATGATTTGACGTCATCCCCACCTTCCTCCGAGTTGACCCCGGCAGTCTCCTTTGAGTTCCCACCATTACGTGCTGGCAACAAAGAACGAGGGTTGCGCTCGTTGCGGGACTTAACCCAACATCTCACGACACGAGCTGACGACAACCATGCACCACCTGTTTACGAGTGTCCAAAGAGTTGACTATTTCTAGCCCGTTCTCGTATATGTCAAGTCTTGGTAAGGTTCTTCGCGTTGCATCGAATTAATCCGCATGCTCCGCCGCTTGTGCGGGCCCCCGTCAATTCCTTTGAGTTTTAGCCTTGCGGCCGTACTCCCCAGGCGGGGAACTTAATGCGTTAGCTGCGACACAGAAACCGTGGAATGGTCCCTACATCTAGTTCCCAACGTTTACGGCATGGACTACCAGGGTATCTAATCCTGTTCGCTCCCCATGCTTTCGCTCCTCAGCGTCAGTAACGGCCCAGAGATCTGCCTTCGCCATTGGTGTTCCTCCTGATATCTGCGCATTCCACCGCTACACCAGGAATTCCAATCTCCCCTACCGCACTCTAGTCTGCCCGTACCCACTGCAGGCTGGGGGTTGAGCCCCCAGTTTTCACAGCAGACGCGACAAACCGCCTACGAGCTCTTTACGCCCAATAATTCCGGATAACGCTTGCACCCTACGTATTACCGCGGCTGCTGGCACGTAGTTAGCCGGTGCTTTTTCTGCAGGTACCGTCATGATGTGACAAGCACATCGCTTCTTCCCTACTAAAAGAGGTTTACAACCCGAAGGCCGTCGTCCCTCACGCGGCGTTGCTGCATCAGGCTTTCGCCCATTGTGCAATATTCCCCACTGCTGCCTCCCGTAGGAGTCTGGACCGTGTCTCAGTTCCAGTGTGGCCGGTCACCCTCTCAGGCCGGCTACCCGTCGTAGGCTTGGTGAGCTATTACCTCACCAACTACCTGATAGGCCGCGAGTCCATCCTTGACCGAAATTCTTTCCAGCTCCTAGCCATGCGGCTGAAGCTCGTATCCAGTATTAGACGTCGTTTCCAACGCTTATTCCAGAGTCAAGGGCAGGTTACTCACGTGTTACTCACCCGTTCGCCACTAATCCACCAGAGCAAGCTCCGGCTTCATCGTTCGACTTGCATGTGTTAAGCACGCCGCCAGCGTTCATCCTGAGCCAGGATCAAACTCTCCATAAATGTTTGATTGCAACCACAAGCAAAGCCTGCAGAAGCACATCTTGTGTCACCCGCACCCGCCTGCCTTATTGGGAATCAATAAATACAGTAGATGTCGAGGCGACAAGTTTGAAACTGACAGAACAAATCAATACTGACTTGCTTTGTTGTTTATATCTTTTTCCAAAGGAATCCGCTGCACCCACGATCCTGACCCGAAATAGGTCAATCACATAAAGCACAGTCGGGTTTTTGGCATTTGACATTGTGCACGCTGTTGAGTTCTCAAGGATCGGACGCTCCTGACCTCCACCGCAAAACGGCTTCACCCCAGGGCTACAAAAACCTGTGTTGGCAACCCCCGCTTACTGCGGAAGGCAACCTGTCTAGCTTACCCCCTTCACAACGCTTGTCAAATCAGCCAAAGTGAACCAGAACGGCACACAACAACAGATCAACACACGCATGAAGCGGGAAGACATCCAACGACCCGATACCGAAACCTACAAGAGGAATTCCGCTACCCGACCGGACTAAAACTATAACAGATTTAGAGGATGGTGGCCCCCACTTGAGGCCGGAAACCTAGCAGCAGAACTGCCCGGGACTTCCGCACCTTTGGGGTGACAAGAAAGAACTTTACGGGGATTCCCCGCCCCCACCAAACCCTCCCCCATCCCGGGCGTGTCGAGACCCC
>NZ_BAAAKW010000050.1:0-6957 GCF_039527955.1 Rhodoglobus aureus
ATCGACTCACTGTCAACCGTGCAGCATCTTCCGAGACAGCGATGAACTATCAGTTAGGAACGATGACCCGACACAGGTATGAACGATCTCCTGAAACCACACACCTCCGGGGGCACTGTTGTTTAGCTTGACTCTCACTATTTGCGTCGTGCATTCGTCTGCGCCTACGGCGAAACGACGCAGCAGGCCTCTGCCCCAGCATCCGTACTCGTGGCCACGGACGCGAGCATCTTGACGGGATCCGCGAAAGCTTCGCAGCAGAGTTCGTAGACGTTTGAGCGGCCGCGCGGTGTGACCGCAACGAGACCGTTCTCACGCAAGGGCGCGAGGTGGTGACTCACCAAGGTTTGGCTGAGGCCCGTGGCATCGGTGAGTTCCCGAACCGTATGGGCGCGCTCAGTGAGCAGCAGAACAAGCTGCAGCCGATTCGGGTCCCCCAGCGCGCGTAAAAGGGGCGCCAGGCTCTTCGCCCGCTCGGCGCTAGCCGACCACGCGGGCTTCTGAATCATCAGAAGGTCAACACGTTCACTCATAAGGACATTCTTACACAGACTCTTTGTTATCAACAGTAAGTACTGTTATTGTGAGCGAACACTGAAGATGACCTCGAGGAGAGCAATGACCGCCGCACAATCCCCCTCTACCGCGTTGCCCGTCGTCGTGATCGGAGCCGGCCCCATTGGGCTCGCGGCCGCTGCGAACCTCGTCAACCGCGGGATGAGCACGATCGTGCTTGAACAGAGTGACCATGCGGGGGCAGCCATCAGCGACTGGGGCCATGTGTCGTTCTTCTCCCCCTGGAAGTTCAGCATCGACCCCGCCTGTCACGAACTTCTCGACCGCACCGTCTGGCGCTCCTCCGACGCCGACGTGCTGCCGACCGGCGCCGAACTCGTCAGCGAATACCTGCGCCCCCTCTCCGAAACCGCCGAACTGGCACCCCTCATCCGCTACAACAACCGCGTAATTGGGATGTCGCGCCAAGGCATCGACTCCAGCCGAACCATCGGTCGCGAGCGCCGGCCGCTGCTCGTGCGCGTCGAATCCCCCACCGGAGTCGACGACATCCTGGCATCAGCCATCATCGACGCTTCGGGAACTTGGGGCCACAGCAATCCCGTTGGTGCATCCGGATTGCCTGCTCAGGGCGAAGCCGCCAGCAGCGACTGGCTTGTCGGCCCACTTCCCGACGTGCTGGGCGTTGACCGTGCACGATTCGCGGGCCATCACACCCTTGTCGTCGGCAAAGGTCACTCCGCCGCCAACACGGTGCTCGCCCTCGCCGAGCTGCAAGAGGATCAGCCAGACACGCAGATCACCTGGGCAATCCGTGGTCGTTCGCCTCGTAGCCTCTACGGCGGGGGCAGCGCCGACGAACTCCCCAGCCGCGGTGCCCTTGGCACCCGGCTCAAAATAGCGGTCGAAGCCGGCAAGGTCACTCTGCTGACCGACTTCACGATTACGAACTTAGAACCACAAGACGACGGGCGACTTCTCGTGGCCAGCCACGGCCCCGACGGCAATCAATCAGTCACAGTGGATGCCCTAGCCGCCGCCACCGGATTCCGCCCCGACCTCAGCATCCTGCGCGAACTGCACCTCAGCCTCGACCCCGTGCTCGAAGCTCCCGTTGCACTGGCGCCGCTCATCGACCCGAATGTGCACAGTTGCGGATCCGTCTCACCGCACGGAGCGAGTGTGCTCGCGCATCCAGAAAAGAACGTCTTTGTTGTCGGCATGAAGAGTTACGGTCGAGCGCCGACCTTCCTGCTGGCTACCGGCTACGAACAAGTGCGCTCGGTAGTAGCGGCTATCGCTGGCGATACGGCGAGCGCCGAACGCATCACCCTGTTGCTGCCCGAAACCGGGGTGTGCTGCACGACAAGCGGTGGATGCTGAGCCGCCAGCCAACCGCTACCGCTTCCCTAATCGTCGAGAACTATCCCTAGGTGATTGGCAAGGAGAGGCGCGAGTTCGCTCAGTTGATGCGAGTTGATCGTCGCGCCCGTCAGATGTTCCACCCCAGAAAGGTGCCGCAGCTCCAGGAAGCGAAGATCAACGTTGGTGAGCACGGAGCGCGTGAGGTCGAGGTTGTTGACCTGCGTATTGGAGAACGAGACGCGGTTGGCGGTTGCGGTACCAAGATCGAGCTCGTCGATCAGGCAGTCATCGAAGAGAACGTCCTGCAGGTGCGCCCCACGCAGGTTCAGGTAGCCAATACGGCAATGGCTGAAGCGAACAGATTTCCAGGTTGACTCGTAAAACTCGGCTGACCCCAGTCGAGATCCCTCAATGCTGACGTCTCGAAGATTTGAGCGCGGCGCGGTGAAAATCGGCGCATTGAGGCGGTCGAAGCGAGATTCGACAAAAGTTGCCGCCCGAAAGTTGGTCTCGTTGGCTTCAAGCTCGACAAACTCGCACTCCGAAAAAGACACCCCCGAGAGGTCTTGCTCGCCCACATCGGATGCCGCAAACCGCTCTCCGCTGTAGCTTTCGTGTGCCCTCAGTGACTTCGCATCGCCGTCCGCGAGGTTCTGAAGAAGCAGAGTATCGACTAGAGGGGCGGCAGTAGATGTCTTCCTCGCCATGCAATCAGTTGCTTCCTCAATTAGTTGGTGGGGTGAGGATTAGAAGCTAGCGCACACGCCTGACGCCCCATCCCACTCTTCTGTGGGCATGACGACACCCACTACTGCCGCCGACCGAGTCACCCACTTCACTAGCAAGTTCGAATTCGAGACAGATCCCTCGGATGTGCAAGCAGACGAGCACGACGGTGCCGCCTTCGTGCTCGTCGATACCCGTGGCGATGTTACCTGGAGTCAAGCCCGCGCAGTAGGTGCCATTCACATGCCCACACGCGAGATAGAGACCCGCGCCGCGGCTGAGATACCTGCTGGGACCCCGGTCGTTGTCTATTGCTGGAACCCGAGCCGCAACGGAGAAACCAAAGGCGCCCTCGAATTTGCGAAACTCGGTTACGAATACGAGTTCGAATCCCGCTTTCCTAGCGGGGAGGTGGAAGTCCTCTGAGGGTCGATGTTGGAGGCGCGATCAGCCACGATGCAGAAGCCGTCGAGTTTGAATGCGGCTTTGTGCCGTCTGATGGGCTTCATCCCACGACCGGCCACCTCGCCAGGCCTGCAATCAACTACGACTCGGTCTATTCCTGCTTGAGGGTGGAACGCGGAGTCTACCCAAAGACCTCGAAATTGTGTAATGTTCACTTACAAGCGGCGCAAGGCCGGTCACGTTCTAGGAGAAGGACAAAATGGTGGATACTTTAGAGATCCAAGCGACAGCCGCCGTGTACCGGCTGCGCAATCGACTGGACGACATGATTGTGAGATACGACGCTTGGTGGCTGGTGCTGCTCGCCGTCCTTCTGGTGCTCGCCTTCGCCTACCTGGTAGCGATGTCGATTTGGTGTTTGACGCAGGCGGGAGGTCGTCGCTTCACAGGAAACTGGAACTGGAGCCGGGTAGGCATCTCGATGTGGGTGGAATGCATTTGAGGCATTTCAGTTCACTTTCCTAACACTATGAGTGCGGATGCGTCACGGCGCTTCCAAGAGTGCCGCCCCGCATCCAGTGAGGTTTACATGATTTTGAATGTAGATTCGGTCAGCTTCTCCTACAAAAGGAGCTTTCCAGTTTTGCATGACGTGTCGTTCGAAGTACCTGAAAATGAGGTGGTTGCTCTCGTCGGGCCCAATGGGTCGGGAAAGTCGACCCTGATCAAGCTGATCGTCGATCTGTTGCACTTGCGTGATGGATCGATTCGCCTAGGCGGCCAGGACAACGGATCTCGCGAATCTAAGATGCGTTCGATGTATTTGGCGAGCAACGATTACCTCCCTGAGTTCCTAACCGGGAGTGAGTACCTACACTTTGTCGCGAGCCTCTACGGAGAGACAATAGACAGAGCAGAGGCGGTGAAAAAGTTCGCGCGCTACCAGATGATGGGGCGCGCGGACGAACTAATTGAGGACTACTCGCATGGAATGCGCAAGAAGCTTCAGTTGATTGCCGCCTTGCTTTTGAAGCGCGAGCTGACGATTATCGACGAGACCCTTAACGGTATTGACCTTGACGCCGCTTACGCCTTCGAAAGCGATGTCCAATCTTTGGCTCGGGACGGCAGATCGGTGATCGTTTGTAGCCACGATTTCGCCATGCTTCAAAGGGTCTCTCAGCGACTTCTATTTCTCGCTCACGGGTTCATTGTCACCGATGACTCGATGACCGAGGTGTTTGGCGAATACGGCTCCATCGATGCACTCGTGCGCGACTACTTGAGGGAAGAAGCGGATGAGCTTCCGTAGCACGCTGATCCTCGTTCGCTTCCTGCTTACATTTATAAACCGCCGCGTTTTTGGTCGCGGCATACTTCGATCAAAGACTGCGAAGACAGCGGCAATAGCGATTGCTCTCACCGCATTCGTCGGGTACGGCTTGCTCACGGTGGTAGTGGTACGGCAATACTTCGACGCAGAGATAGTGGAAATCCTCCTACTCTCCGGCGGCGCAGCCACACCATTTTGGGTGCTAATCGCATACACCATCGTGCGCGTTCTGTTTCTGAAGGCTGATCAACTAACGCAATTGACGTTCATGCTTCCTGCGACCAACCGTGAACGAACACTAGCATTTGCTATCTTCGAGGCACTCATGGTTGTCGGAGCATCGTTGATCACGTTCGGAGCATTCATCATTGCGGCGGCGACAATTAGTGGGTTCTCAATAATCTGGCGCGCAGTGGCGGCAATCTTCTTTCCGACAATCCTGTGCTACCTGTTGTTCAGCATCGTGTACCTCGGCGTAGAGCGGCTCGTAATTACGATCGGAGCGGGCCGCCTGCGCGGGTTGATCATCCCGTTTCTCTTTGCGGCCGCGTTGGTGGGTATGTTTACGCTTGCTAACTCACAATCACAAGAGATGCTCCAAGGATATCTTTCAGGTCAGCCATACTTCATACCCCAGTTGGGCTTCTTGAAAATTGCAGACTCTGCTGGCCCAGCGCTCGCTGTCCTCGTTTTCCTGATTTTGCTTTTAGCGCTGGGCACATTGGTGCTTGTTGCTGCACCAAAGGACTATGAACCCGTAAAGCAGCACTATCGTGTGCTGAGCGGGAAGCTCGCATCGAGTCAGCTTGGTCTTCATCTACTCGCGCTAGTGCGCAGCTTTGAAACGCTCATCGTATTGCTCTTTGCAACACTGGCAACCGCCGGGATAGCAATACTGAAGATCGAGATTCCACCCTATGTCCTTCTGTTCGTGACATTTCAGGGTGTGTATGCTTTCGCAAATAGTGAGCCGATCCGCCGCGCGACGCCAGCAGTGCAGGGCGCGGTAGCTTCATACCTCAATCTGGTAACAGCGCAAGCAATAGTGCTTCTCGTTGTGGCGGTTCCGGCTGTCGCGGTCTCTACCTGGCTCGGCATCGGGATTCAGCACAGCGCCCTCGCTATTGGGTTCTCCGCATGCAACATCTTGCTTTCGACTTTGGTTGGCATTCTCTTCCCCGCAGACAACGGAAATCCATTTTCCGTAGTCGTCGGCGTAGTCCTCGTATTTGCAATTGTGGCGATGGTCGCAATGGGTTTGAATATCTTCAGCCTGCCAGTAGCTATAAATGTCGCCGTAGTCGTCTTGTTGTCTGTGGCAGTTGTCGCCTACAGCATCGTGGGAATAAACAGAATCGAAAGGATAAGGCGCTATGAAATTGTTGCGTAATATTGGGATAGCGATCACGGTTGGATTCATAGTTACAGCGGCTACCGCCACATTGTCGATGATCTTCACCATGTTCGCGGAGGGAAGTGAACTTGGTCGGCGCTTGACGTTCTTCGACGGCTTGTTCTTCGAGGTCCGTGACGGCGCAAACGGAGCCATCCAGATGGGATTCGGGGTGCATGACTTTACACCAATCGTATTGTTTTTCGTGATCTCTTCAGTGTCGGTCTTTGCTTTCCTAGTCGCGTTGAACTTCCTGCGCGGCTATAGGGCAAAGTTGATCGATGAGCGAGCCAGTTAATTGGCCCAGATCGAGTGAGCGAACAATCAGGTGCGAGCCTGGCACTACTTGGGTTGCTCCGGCGCAGTAGTTGGTTTGCTTGTCTATCTGTGGTCTTGTTCGGGCTGATACTTGTACTGTCGCTCGTGACCTCCGACCCGGTTTTGACTCTCTGGTCGATCCTGCTTCTAGCGCACGCGATTCTTGGAGTGTGGTTGAGCTTCATAGTCCACGAGTGTGGTCACATTATGAGCTTGGCCGGGATCAGGAATTTGAGGGTCTCAGTGGAAGTGACCCTACTGCGTGTGTCAGTGGTCCCGCACGGAGAAATGACTGGGTGGGAAATTGTGCGTGGCGCTCTAGCTGGGCCACTCAGCTGCATGTCTATTGGAGTGTTGCTTTTGCTGATAGTGCCAGACCTGCAGCTTCACTGGTGGTATTTGCTCCACGGAGCGTTCCTATTGCCATTGTTCGGCGACGGGCGGAGTTTGATCAAGGGAGTGCTGCTTCGTAGAGAGCGAGCAACAGTACCTTGATGAGCGAACTGCTTTGCATTTGTGGCCCCTGCTACAGCTCGTACCAGTGAGTTTCCACTTTCGCTGCCGTCTACTCGGCAATTCGATTTTAAGCCTTCCGGTTTGATAGCGAGTTGCATTATTTGATTTCGACCGGCCACGACCTGCATTCACGTTGACTTGCTTGTAACTTATTCTCGAATGCGATAAACGACACAACGCTCAGGTAGCGGTGCAAGCGTTGGGCGACGCATCCATTCGAGGTTCGCGAGTTCAAAATGATCGGCCGCCTTCGATCGTCCCGGCTGAGCTGAACCGCAGATGGGTATGGCACTCTGAAGTGGCCCCACCTTTGAGGCTTTTAGTCGTTTGAAGTGGCCCCACCCTCGACCCACCCGTAGCGTTCTTTTTGTCGACCAAGACGAAG
>NZ_BAAAKW010000051.1:0-8719 GCF_039527955.1 Rhodoglobus aureus
AACCGGCCACGCAAAATCCTCGGCTGGGCAACACCCGCCGAAGTCTTCCAAGAACTATCATCGAACGAAACCACACCGTGTTGCACTTCGAACTAGAACCCGGGCAACGTCATAGGGGCCACCCGCTGCGATAAAATCTTCCTTGGCATAGTCGACAACTCTGGTGGCACCCAGTGCCCGCGCTTGGGCTGCGTTGCCCGCACTGCACACTGCGGTGATGTCGCTGGCGCCGAGCACCCTAGCGAGTTCGATCGCGAAGGAGCCAACACCGCCGGCTGCACCGTTGATGAGCACTCGATCACCCGACTTCAGTTTGCCATGCGTCCTCAATGCCTGAAGAGCGGTGAGCCCGGCAACAGGCGTTGCGCCTGCAGCCTCAAAGTCCACTCCAGCCGGGAGCACGGCGACCATGGTTGCGTCTACCGCCGCATAGTCGGCGAACGCACCGCCTCCGGATTCGCCGAAGATCGCGTCGCCGACGGAGAAGCCCTTTACGTCCTCTCCGACGGCCTCGACGATACCGGCGACATCCGCTCCCGGGATCAACCGCTTCGGTGCGCGCAGGCCCATGATGAGCCGGACCATTAGCGGCGTACCACTCAGCAGGTGCCAGTCGAGCGCATTCGCCGAGGATGCCAGTACACGCACCAGAAGCTCGCCGGGCGCTGCCGTTGGCGTTGGCACCGATTCGATGGCCAGCACTTCTGTGCCGCCATACCGTCGTGCCGTGACCGCGGTCATAGTCTCTGGTCGCAAATTGGTACCGCTGCCGGGACCCTTTCGTGGGCTCGTGTGCGGGGGAACCGACATGCTGTCTCCAAACCTAAAGTTACGTACATCGTACGTTGGTGTGGTCGAAAAGCTAGCACGTACGCTGTACGCTGTCAATGAAACGTGAGCCACAACCGGTGAGAAGACCGGGACCAATCGCACCGGCACCAATCGAGGAGGACGCAGATGGAAACCACCGCACTGACCTCGCGCCGCGAACCGCTCACGGCGGCCCGAATCGTCGACCAAGCAATGCGCATCGCCGATCAGCGGGGCGTTTCTGGATTGAGCATGCGGAGCTTGGCCCGCTCTCTCGGCTTCGAGGTCATGGCGCTGTACAACCACATCGCAAACAAGCAGAGCCTGCTCGCTCTCATGACCGACGCCGTCGCTAGCACCATCTCGAGCGCGCCATCGGGAGCATCGCCCCTCGCCGCAGTTCGAGCAATCACGATCTCGACGCACGCCGCCCTGTTGCAGCATCCGTGGGCAACCGAACAATGGCAGCAGCACCTGCCCGGGCCCGCCCGCACTGAGCTCATGGAGACGCTGTTGCGTCTGCTGAACGAGAGCGGTCTGACCCCCGAGACCGCCCATCACGGCTTCCACGCCGTGACCAATCACGTGATTGGGTACACCCTTCAAGAGAAGAGCACGGTCCTCGTCGACGAAGATGCCACCGCGAACGCCAAGATCTACCTTGCCGGGGTCTCCACAGAGACTCACCCCTACATGGTTGCCCACGTGAACCAGCATCTTTCCGGCGAAACCGCGAGCAGCTTCGAGCTCGTGCTCGACCTCATTCTCGATGGGCTGGAGCGTCTCGACAAACGAGACTGACCCGACTCTTTGACCGAGAGAACCGCGCCAACCCCCATGGCCCACTCAGTGAATTGCTGGATTACTGAAAGTGACAGGAGCACACTAGGGGCATGCGCGTTCTCCTGAAGCTCATATTGGACTGCGAACCAGACGACGCTTGGCGCGCGATCCGTACCCCCGCAGTCTTTCAACAAGTGTCGCGGCCGTTCACTCGGTTTACCTCACTCGAAGTGGGTGGATTTCCGCAATTCTGGGAAGAGGGCGACCACCCGGTGCGGGTCTCCGCCTTTGGCAGACGCAGGCTGAGGCTTGGACATCAGGTCATCCGAGTGTCATTCGACGAGAGCGAGCCGGGTACTAGGGTCATGCGCGACAACGGCGAAGGGCTGAGCGGAGTACTCGCACAAATTTCTACGTGGGAACACTCCATGGCGATCAGTGCAGCTCCAGACAACAAAACGCTGTACCGCGATCAACTCACGTTCAGTGCTGGCCTACTCACTCCCCTGCTGTGGCCGATGTATTGGGCCTTCTGGCAGTGGCGGGCCGCCTCGCTGAAACGCCTAGCCCCAACGTGGGGTAGTTCCACACCATCGCGGACTAATCTCAGCCTGTAGAGCATGAGGCGCAGTGCGGCCTCGAGCAACAACTAAGTCAGTGGGCGTGGAAGGAAGTCACGGTGCCCAGATTGCGTCGCAGTGATCCCGCAGGTCGTGGATACCATCGACTGCGTTCAGGGCGAGGCTTCAGCTTCAGAGATGCGAACGGCGGCACTGTGGCGGAGCCCGAGCTGCGTAAGCGGTTCCTATCTCTGGCCATTCCGCCAGCGTGGACTGAGGTGTGGATTGCCCCCTATGAAAACGGGCATATTCAAGCAACGGGCCTTGATGATGCCGGCCGGCGGCAGTACATCTACCATCCGGCCTGGCGCGAGCGGCAGGATCGCGAAAAGTTCGATCGGGCTCTAGCGCTTGCTGCCACGCTTCCGTCGGCACGCGCTATCGTCACACGAACCCTGCGCCATAGCGACGACCCTCGCGAACGCAGTCTGGCTGCCGCATTTCGGATGCTCGACACCGGGTCACTGCGCATCGGCAGCGAGCGCTATGCCGACGAAAACGGCAGCCGAGGGTTATCGACACTGCTGTGTAACCACGTCCAGGCGCGGGGAGATTGCGTCACCCTCAGCTTCCCGGCGAAGAGTAGACAACTGTGGCAGAGCGAGATCGTGGATGCTGACCTAGCGACGTTCGTTCGCGGCAGGCTGCGCGCCGGCAAGCAGACTCCCCTGCTGTCGTGGACCGAGGGCCGGAAGCGACGTTCGCTGAGCGCAGCCGAGATCAACAACTATGTGAGAGAACGCACCGGTGGCGAGTTCACCGCCAAAGATTTCCGCACCCTGCGCGGCACGGTAGCGGCCGCCAGCAGTCTGGCCACGAGTGGGGCTGCGTCGAGTCACCGAGAACGAACGCGAGCAATCAAACGCGCGATGGAAGCCGCAGCCGAAGTGCTGGGCAACACCCCCGCGATAGCGAAGAAAAGCTATGTCGACCCGCGCATTGTTGACGTGTACACGGCCGGCACCACGATCGACGCCCGCCGTCTGGCTTCGGCCGAGACCGAGTTGAGGCGACTGCTCGCGCCCGACAAGAGCTAACTATCGGGACGCCCAGCTAGCCTGAGCCTATGACCGCTCTTCAGGTAGCCGACTGGCGCCGACGCAACTTCGCTCTCTACTCTGCTGTTCGTTCGAACTCGGATGCCGCGAGCGCCCACGCCAACTGGCGTGCGGGTCGCGATGAGATGTTTGCCACGCATCCAGCTTCGCCGTTGTTACCGGAGGACCGGCGCGAATTTAGTGGGTTGCCGTTCAACGACTACGACCCTGCATGGCGCTTTGAGGCATCCATTGTTCCGGGTGCAGGTCTTCCGGGCGAAGGGCGCCGCATGGAGGTCGAGACTGGTACGGATGGCGTGGTGCCGTTCGACCTGCTGGGCACTGTTGAGATCGACCAGGTTGGCACTCTCGACGTGTGGCGGCTGGCGTCGTATGGCGGCGGAATTTTCATCCCCGTGAAGGATGCTCTCTCCCGGGTTTCTGGCGGAACCTACGGCGGCGGCCGCTACCTCATCGACACCGTGAAGGGTGCTGACCTCGGAGCGGGCAGCGCGCCAGAATCACTCGTGCTCGACTTCAACTTTGCCTACAACCCGTCGTGCGCTTACGACCCCGCGTGGGCCTGCCCTCTGGCACAGGCCGGAAACACTCTGGCTGTGCAAGTGCCGGTAGGTGAGCGGTATGGGGCCTCTGCCTGATAGGCTGGCTTCACTTGCGAAACAACTATGTTTCCCTGCGTCGTAGAACGCTTCCCTCTTCTCGTCCACGTCAATCAGAAACGTGTGGCTCGTAGATAACTTTCTCCGGCGAACTGGAGTCATCCGCGCCGAACGAAAGTTCGAGATCTGACCTGTGTGCCGCATACGTGCGAAACACCTGATTGGGTCGGTGTAGATCAGCACGTGCTTTGCCTGTGCGCCTCCGGTGTAACGCCCATCTGTTACTTATGCCTGAAAGGCACCATTACTTTGACTGAACAAACTTTTAGTTCGCTCGGCGTACCCGCCCCGCTCGTTGCGGCCCTCGCAGCCGACGGCAAGACCACGCCATTCCCCATCCAACTCGACACCCTTCCTGACACCCTTAACGGTCGCGACGTTCTCGGCCGCGGTAAGACCGGCTCGGGCAAGACTCTCGCCTTCTCGCTGCCAATGGTTGCGCGTCTTGGCGGCAAGCTCTCGGGTGGCAAGCGCCGTTCGGGTCGCCCGCTTGGTCTCGTGCTTGCGCCGACTCGTGAGCTGGCCACCCAGATCTCCGCCGTCATCGAGCCGCTTGCGGCTGCCTACGGCCTCAACACCACCACAATTTTCGGTGGTGTGAGCCAGAACCGTCAGGTCGCTGCCCTCAAGGCAGGCGTTGACATTGTTGTGGCCTGCCCTGGCCGCCTCGAAGACCTCATCAAGCAAGGCTTCGTCAGCCTCGACGCCGTCGAAATCACCGTGCTTGACGAGGCCGACCACATGGCCGACCTCGGCTTCTTGCCCGTTGTGACCCGTCTGCTCGACAAGACTCCCAGCAACGGACAGCGCCTACTGTTCAGCGCAACCCTCGACAACGGTGTAGACAAGCTGGTTCGCCGCTTCCTGCACAACGAGGTTCTGCACTCGGTCGACGAAGCGACCTCACACGTCTCCGCCATGACCCACCACGTGTTCGAGGTTGACAGCGTTGAGTCGAAGCGCGTACTCATCGAAAAGCTCGCTTCGGGCACCGGCCGCCGTCTGCTCTTCATGCGCACCAAGCACCACGCCAAGAAGCTGGCCCGCCAGCTCGTCGACGCCGGCATCCCCGCTGTTGACCTCCACGGAAACCTCTCGCAGGTGGCTCGTGACCGCAACCTCGCGGCATTCTCCGCCGGTGACGTCAAGGTGCTTGTCGCCACGGATGTCGCAGCGCGCGGCGTGCACGTAGACAACATTGAGCTGGTCATCCACGTTGACCCGCCAGCAGAGCACAAGGCATACCTGCACCGCAGTGGCCGCACCGCTCGTGCCGGCGAAGAGGGCGACGTAGTGACCCTCGTTCTTCCGACCCAGCGCAAAGACACTGCAACGCTGTTGCGCAAGGCCGCCATCACGGTGACCCCGCAGCACGTGAACGCAAACTCGGATGCCGTAACTGCGCTTGTTGGTGAGGTCGCCGAATACGTGACCCCCGCTCCTCGCGCAGCAGCTCCCGTTCGTGGCCAGTCACAGGGCGGACGCTCGCAGGGTGCAAACGCCCAGCGCAAGCGTGTTCGTCGTGATGGCGACGGCGGCGGCCGCGATGGTGGACGTGACGGTGGCCGCGAGGGTGCCCGCGGCGGCGCTCGTGGCGGTCAGTCACGTGATGGACAGGGTCGTGACGGTCAGTCACGCGGCGGGCAGGGTCGTGACGGTCAGTCACGCGGCGGCAACGCAGCTCGTGGTGGCCAGCAGCGCAATGATCGTCAAGGCTCAGGCCGCGGCGCAGTCGTCGCTGGTGCTGGTGCCGGAGAACAGCGTTCAACTCACCAGCCGCGTCAGCAGCACACCGAAGCCCCCTCGCGTCCGCGCGGTGGCAAAGGTCGCGCGCAGGCCGGCGGCGGAACCGTTCGCGTTGGCCAGGTAGTGCGCCCTAATCGTCGCGCCTCAAGCAGCGGACGCTAACAACCACACAGCTTTAACGTCTCAGGGCGGCGAGTTGCTCTCAGTAATACTGAGTGGCGATTCGTCGCCCTGTGGCATTTAACGGGTGTTGGTTGCGGCGCTGGCGCGGCCCGTGCTGGCACTTACGCTGGATTGGCGCTGGCTCGACTCGGCTGCGGCGTCACGGAAATTCAGGAGATTCTGTTTCGCCATGTGCGCACCCGCCACGACGCTCCCGGATTTCCGGGCATCCGCGCTCGGCAGCGTCACCGCCCGAACCGGTTTTCCTGAATTTCCTGAGTTTCCGTAGCCGCGCCACGGGGGCACGCAGCGGGACACGGGTGTCGCTCCCTGCACATCACGGAAACTCAGGAGATTGTGTTTCCTCAGATACTGGACTGCCGCTATGCCCCGGTATTCCCAAGCATCCGCGGCAGACGGCGCTGTCACGCGAACAGTTTTTCCTGAATTTCCATATTCGGCACGAGGCAGGACGCTTCAGACGGGCGACGCAGTTAGACGACGCCGTAGGGCAAGACGACGCGACAGGACTACGCGGCGGAAGCCAGCAAGAGCCGGACGCCAGCAAGCAGTTAGGGCAGAACGCCGACAGAGGCGAGAGCTGCGCGCAGCAGTGCGCCGCGGCCACCTTCCATGTCGGCGGTGACTGCTTCGGATGCCGCTTCGGCGGGGCTCAGCCAGGTGAGCTCAAGCGCATCCTGACGCGGTTCACACGTGCCCGTCACAGGCACGACGTAGGCCATCGACACGGCGTGCTGGCGAACATCTGTGAACTGGCTATCGCTCGGCCAGGGAAAGTACTCCGCAACCGTGAACGGCGTCGGGTTTGCCGGAAGCAGGGGGAAGGCCATCGGGCCCAGATCCTTTTCCAGATGACGGAACAGGGCATCGCGCAACGACTCGCCAAACATCACCCTGCCCGAGACGAGAGTACGGGTGATTTCGCCATCGTTGCCGCGCACCAGTGTGCCGACCTCGGTGACGCGACCCAGCCCATCCACGCGCACAGGGACAGCCTCAACATAGAGAAGCGGCAGGCGCCTGCGGGTCTCCGCAAGTTCTTCATCTGAAAGCCAAGACGAGTTGGGGTCTGGTGTGCCGACGGAGCTCATGCTCCATTGTCACCCATGGCGCGGGTTTCGAGTGCGTGCGGCGGGCAAGGGAACGACAACTAATACCTCCCCTGTGCGTCAGCTCAGCCGAGCAAGTCCTTCATCTTCTTCGCAATCAGTTCGGTTGCGCGTCGGGGAGCGAGCCGTGAGAACCGGTCCATGAATTTAGCGTCACTGCCGATGACGACACGGAAAGCGCCCTTCTCCAGGCCCTCAATGATCTGTCTCCCGGCATCCTCTGGGCTCGTCGTTGTATACCCCTTGCCCGGTTCGGCACTCTGCGCCATCGGTAGTTCTACGCCGGAGTTTGCAGTGATATTCGTTGCTACTCCCCCGGGGAACACGATCGTGACAGTGAGGTTTGTTCCCAAGCTCTCCGCATAGAGCGCCTCAGTAAACAGCTTCACTGCAGCCTTGCTCGCGCCGTAGGCGGCCTGACCGGGAACCGGAAGGAAACCGCCCATGCTCGACACGTTCAGAACGGCAGCCTCAGGTCGCTCCATCAGGCTTGGTAGGAACGCCTTCGTCATATTCACGACACCCCAGAAGTTCACGTTGAACACACGCTCAATGACGTCAAAATCCAAATCTTTCAATTTCACGAACGGTTGGATGATCCCGGCAACGTTCAACAAACCGTCAATCTGTCCGTGCGCCTTGCTGACCTCTATGGGCAGCGCAAGCACTGCTTGGCGATCGGTGACGTTGAGAGTGTGGGTCGTCAATTTTCCGGATTCCGAACTGGCCAGCTCTGCTGTTTCCGCTAACCCTGCCTCGTTCAGGTCGACCGCTGCCACTCGGGAACCACGGGCGAGCAGTCCGAGAACTACCTCCCGACCCATCCCGTTCCCGCCGCCAGTGACAACAAAAACCTTATTTGCTACATCCATGCTTCAGATCCTCCACCATCGAGTCTTCATTTGCCGTCGGTGCTCATTTGCAGTCTAGGCACCTAGCCCCCTTTGTCTGAGAAGTCAGGAATTATCTGGAGGAACCCCGCTGACGATCTCAGCCGGCGACCCAGCCCCGCCCCGTAAGATTCGAGACATGCAGATCGATTCATCAGCAGTGCTCTGGTCAGCCCCCGAACGCGAGAGGGCCGGGCGTCCGCTGCTCGTGTTGTTACACGGTTACGGCTCACATGAGGGTGATCTGTTTGCGATGGCACCGGGGCTTCCGCTCGAACCGGTTATCGCTTCGCTGCGCGCGCCGATCCCCGAGAATGGCGGATTTTCGTGGTTTCCGATCAACCTCAGTGGCGACGGTCGGCACAATGTCGAACTGGTGGATGACGCGGCACGGGCCGTGCTTTCCTGGCTTGACGACCAGCAATTCACGAGCGTCAGCCTCCTCGGTTTCTCCCAGGGCGCCGCGATGGCGCTTCAACTTCTTCGGCTCGCCCCGGAACGCTTCACCTGCGCTGTGGCTCTCTCGGGGTTTGTGGTGAGCGCCGAGCATTCCGGAGATGCAGCGCTCACGAGCATCCGCCCGCCCGTATTTTGGGGTCGTGGCACTGACGATGCTGTGATTCCGGCGGTGAACATTGAGCGCACTGAGACGTGGCTTGTTGATCACACTCGCGCCGAATCGCACATCTATGAGGGGCTTGCGCACTCGATTTCGACGGATGAGTTGAATGACTTTGTGAGCTTCTTGGGCACGCACGCCTAGGAGACCGCTGATTAATTTGGTGGTCGATTTGGCGTTTTAAGGCGCGCCTTCCCAGTATTTTCGGGGGCTGATTAAGACTTAATTCATGCAGGGTTGTG